>JANOSQ010000134.1:0-11568 GCA_031415915.1 Fimbriiglobus sp.
CCCGATTGCAAGCTGTTCGTCGTCCGAACGCTGGTCGGGTCGCGCTGAATCGAACACCGCCGAGATTTTTAACCGTCCGCAAAGGAGTGCTCCGATGATGATCACCGAAGTCCGGATCAAACTGTGCGAGCAGAACAGCGAGCGCCTGATGGCGTTCTGCAGCGTGACCTTCAACAACGCGTTCGTCGTCCGGGACCTCAAGATCATCGAAGGCACCCGCGGGCTGTTCGTGGCCATGCCGAGCCGGAAGCTCACCGACCGCTGCACGGGCTGCTCGTGCAAGAACCACCTGCGCTCGCGCTTCTGCAACCAGTGCGGCACCCGGCTCGACGAAACCCGCGCCATCCGCGACCACGACGGCCGGGCCAAGCTCCACGCCGACATCGCCCACCCGATCCACGCCGCGTCGCGGGAACTGGTGCAATCGGCCGTGGTGAAGGCCTTCGCCGAAGAGCGCGAGCGCTTCAAGCTGCCCGGTTACCAGTGCCGCTACGACGAAATCGACGCCGGGGATTTCGAAGATGTGCCCGCCAGTTACGGGGCGATGGTGGCCGAGACGGGCAAGCAAATGAAGGCGCACGTCGGCCAATCGGCGCGCGGGCCACACATCGGGGCACCGGTTGCCGCGACCGTCGGCTTCGGCGCCGGGATCGAATAAACGATTGTCTTCTGGAACCACAAGCGTCAGCGCGTGGGTGAGGAGAGGAAGCTGCACGTCTTCCCTCACCCACGCGCTGACGCTTGTGGTTCCAGAAGAGATGCCCTCCAATCCCGCAATCACTTCCGCTCCGGTGGGATTCGGTTTACAATCGAATGACCATGACCCACCTGCTCCCTTTGCTGCTGGCGCTGTCCGCCCCGCAGCCGGCCCCCGATTTCAACCGCAATGTCCGGCCGATCCTGTCGAACCACTGCTACAAGTGCCACGGGCCGGCGGTGCAGGAGGCGTTCCTCCGCCTCGACCGCAAGGACACCGACAACGCATCGATCATCGCGCCGAAGAACCGGAACGACGGAGAGTTCCTGAGCCGGGTCACGGGACAAGGGAACAAACAGATGCCGCCGAGGAAGGGCGGGGTGCCGCTGACCGCGAAGCAGATCGAAACGCTGCGGCAATGGGTCGCCAGCGGCGCGGAGTACGCCCCGCACTGGGCGTTCGTTCCGCCCACCCGGCCGGCGGTTCCCAAGATCGCCGAGCATCCCATCGATGCGTTCGTTCAATCGAAACTGAATGAAGCGAAGTTGAAGCCGTCGCCGCCGGCGGACAAAGCCGTGCTCATCCGCCGCGTGACGCTCGATCTCATCGGACTGCTCCCTACGCCGGAAGAGGTCACTGCGTTCGTGAAAGATGAATCGCCGGAGGCGTACGACAAGCTCGTCGACAAGCTGCTGGCGTCCGAGCATTACGGCGAGCGCCAAGCCCGGCATTGGCTCGACCTCGCCCGCTACGCCGACAGCAACGGCTACACCATCGACGGCCCGCGCAGCATCTGGCCCTACCGCGATTGGGTCGTCGGAGCCTTCAACCGCGATCTGCCCTTCGATCAATTCACAGTCGAGCAACTTGCCGGCGATCTGCTGCCGAAGCCGACGAAGGAGCAACAGATCGCCACGGGGTTCCACCGCAACACGAGCTTCAACGAAGAGGGCGGCACCGACGCCGAGCAGTTCCGCGTCGAGCGCATCGTCGACCGCACCAACACCACGGCCGCCGTCTGGCTCGGCCTCACCGTCGGCTGCGCCCAGTGCCACGATCACAAGTACGACCCCGTGTCGCAGGTCGATTACTACCGGCTCTACGCCTTCTTCAACAACTGCGACGAACCGACCATGACCATCGGCGGGGCGCCGGATTTGGACAAGCAGATCGCCGACTTGCAGGAGAAACTCGCGGCCGAGCGCAAACTCGGCAACGACGAGGCGAGCAAGAAGCTGTTGGCGGAGATCAAGAAGGTACAAGGGAAGGTGCCGAGCACGCTGATTGTGAAGGAGCGGGCGAAGCCACGGGAGACTCACGTGCAGATTCGCGGGGACTTCTTACGCAAGGGGGACGCGGTGACGGCCGGGTATCCCTCGGCGGTTCAAACAGACCTCACCCCCCGGTCCCCTCTCCGAAGCGGAGAGGGGGAGAAGAACAGGCTCGACCTGGCGAAATGGCTCGTCGAACGCAAACACCCGCTGACGGCGAGGGTGCTCGTGAACAGGGCGTGGCAGCAGTTCTTCGGCCGAGGGTTGGTCGAAACCGAAAACGACTTCGGCATGCAGGGGTCGCTGCCGACGCACCCGGAACTTTTGGACTGGCTCGCGGTCGAAGTGCAGGAGCCGAAGTCGGGCAAGCCGTGGAGCATGAAGGCGCTGCACAAGTTGATCGTGACCAGCGCGACCTACAAGCAAGCATCGGTGATCCGCGATGATTTGAAGGAGATCGACCCGCAAAACAAGTTGCTCGCCCGGCAGACGCGGTTGAGGTTGGAAGCCGAGATCATCCGCGATGCGGCGCTCAGCGCCAGCGGATTGCTCAGCCGCAAACTCGGGGGGCCGGGGGTCTACCCGCCGCTGCCGCCGGAGGTCTTCGCTTTCACCCAGAGCAAGCACCCGTGGCCCGAGAGCCAAGGCGAGGACCGCTACCGCCGCGGGATCTACACGCACATCTGGCGGCAGAGCCAGCACCACCTCATGACCACGTTCGATGGCGCCGACGGCCAGACCGCCTGCACGAAGCGCAACCGCAGCAACACGCCGCTGCAAGCGCTGCACCTCGCCAACGACCCGGCCTTCGTGGAGTTCGCCAAGGCGCTGGGCGAACGCATCGAGAAACTCGGCGGCGCCTCCGATCCGGAGCGGATCGACTATGCCTACCGCGTTTGCTTTGGCCGCCCGCCGAGTGCGGGTGAAGCCGAGGTGGTGGCGAAGTATCTGCGGAAGGGGGACGAAAAGACCGCTTGGGCACGCACGGCCCGCGTGCTGATGAACCTCGACGAATTCGTGACGCGGGAGTGACCGCTTCTCGGCGCACCATGTCTGACCCAACCGATCCTCTCGTCGCCAGCCTCCGGGAACGGGCCGCCGCGCACGGGTTCACCCTTTTCGGAATCGCCCCCGCGGTCGGAGCCGACGGCGTCGACCGCTTCGCCGGTTGGCGCGCCGCCGGCCACGCCGGGGGAATGGACTACCTCCGCGAAAAGCGCGACCGGCGCCGGCATCCGTCGAGTATCTTGCCCTCGGTCCGCACCGTCGTGATGCTCGGATTCTCCTACGGAGAAGTTCCGAGTTCCGAGTTCCGAGTTCCGAGTTCTGAAACCGGAACTCGCGTTGCGAGATATGCGCAGGGTTCCGACTACCACCGCTTCCTCTGGGACAAGCTGAACGACCTCGCCGCGTGGCTGGAAGCCGAGGTACCGGGGTGCCGGGCCAAAGGCGCCGCCGACAGCGCGCCACTGCTGGAGCGCGATTTCGCCCGCCGCGCCGGACTGGGCTGGTTCGGCAAGAACACGATGCTCATCGACAAGCACCGCGGCAGCTTCTTTTTCTTGGCCGCGCTGCTGACGAGCCTCGCCCTGCCCATCGATGAACCGCACGCCGGCAGCCACTGCGGAACCTGCACGGCGTGTCTCGACGCCTGCCCGACGCAGGCGTTCCCCGAACCGGGCGTGCTCGACGCGCGCAAGTGCATCAGCTACCTCACCATCGAATTGCGCGGCAGCATCCCGCTCGAACTGCGCGAGCCGATGGGCGGCTGGCTCTTCGGTTGCGACATCTGCCAGGACGTTTGCCCGTGGAATCACAAAGAACGCGCGGGCGCGTTTCCGACGAACCCCGAGTTGGTCGCAATCGATCCCGCGGAATTGCTATCGCTCGACGATGCCGACTTCCGCGCGCGGTTTCGGGGTACGTCGTTCTTCCGCGCCAAGCGCACCGGCTTGCTGCGCAACGCGGCCATCGTGCTGGGCAACACCGGCGATGCGTCGGCGATCCCGGCCTTGCAACGGGCGATGGAGGACGGTGACGAAGTGATCCGCGAAGCGGCGGAATGGGGATTGGCGCAAGTGCGTCGGCGGCTCGGAGAAACGTAGACAATTCCGGGATGCAATTCCCAACGGCGCGGCTCTGTACTGCTGTCGTCATCATCGCGGGTGCCAAATGCGATCGGGTTCGCTCGCTTATCAGTTGACGCTCTCTGTGGCCGAGGCTTCGGTCTCGGATGCGGAACTGCTCGCGCGCTTCGCCGAAACCGGCGATGCCTCGGCGTTCGAGTTACTCGTTCGTCGGCACGCGGATCTCGTCTGGCGGGTATGCCGGTGCGAACTGCCGCATGACCGGCACTCCGCCGAGGACGCCTTCCAGACGACCTTTCTCGTACTGGCGCGGAAGGCCGGTTCCGTGCGCGGCGGCACGGTCGCAGGCTACTTGTTTCGAGTTGCCCGCAACGCGGCCTTCCGGGTGCGCAAGCGGATCGGGAAGGTCGTCGAGCCGATCTTCGATGTCGCCGCGGAACCGTTCGAGCCGAGCGAATGCTCGGTCGCCGTTATCGAGGAAGTGGAGCGCCTCCCGGACAAGTTCCGCTTGCCGGTGCTGCTCTGTTTCTTCGAGGACTGCACTCACACCGAAGCGGCCCATCGGCTCGGTTGGGCGGTCGGCACGGTGGCCAGCCGACTGGCCCGCGCCAAGGATCGCTTGCGGATTCGCCTGACCCATCGGGGCTTGGCGCTGCCGGCGGTTCTGGCTGGCGGCTGCGTCCCCGCGACGACGGTGCGGGCGGCCGTGACGATGGCGACGACCCCGTCGGCGGTGCCGACACTTCTGACCGAACTCACACGCGAGGTACTGACGGCAATGGCGAACACGAACGCGAAATGGATCGGCGGCGGCGTGCTGGCGGCCCTGCTGCTGACCGGCGGCTTGGGGATGATGGTGCTCACGGCCGGTCCGGCGCCCGACGAACCGAAGCCTCTGGCGAAGCCCACCGCGAAAGCGCCGGAGAAAGTCGACGACCCCGAATTGAAGAAGCTGCAAGGGACCTGGAGGCCCACGAAAATCGAGACCAACAGCGGCGTCGCGCCGGCGAAGGAGATCGAACCGATGCGGTGGGAGATCGTCGGTTCGACGGTCACCGTGATCGACGGCCCGGACGAGAAGCAGCAGAACAAGTTGCGGATCGCCATCGACGCGACCAAATCGCCAAAGCGGATCACCATAACCCCGCTGACCGGGCTGAAGCAGGAGCTCGACCGGAAGATCGAAGGCATCTACGAGGTGAAGGGTGACAAGCTCCGGATCTGCTTCGGCGAGGAAGGCAAGGAGTTGCAGACGTTGCAGTTCAAAGCGGAGAAGGGCGCCGATATGGGGCTGATCGAACTGGAACGCATCCCCGATGCCATCCGCAGTTTGAAAGATCTGGCTGGCGAGTGGCAATTCTTGCAGGATGGGAAGCCGCAAGACACCGGCACGATGGAAATCTATCGCGACATGAGCTGGACGACCGACGGCGACAAAATCGTCAGGGTGCTCATCGCGCTGGACGCCGAGAAAGGCTTCTTCGACTTCCTTTCGACCACCGGCGGCAAGCCGCAACTCGGGCGATTCATTTGGAAGGACGACAAGATGACGATGTACTTCGGCGATCCGGGTGCCGAGCGTCCGGCCGAGGCCAAGGTCGGCAAGGGCGTGACGGTGGCCGTGATGGAGCGCATGAGAAAGAAGTGAGTTGCAGGGCCGCTGACACACCGGTGTCAGCGGCTTTCGAGTTGATACGTAACGATCGCGTTCGTCGAACCTTTCCGCGTCAGCCGGAACTCTTTGCCCAAGCTGGCCGACTTCGCCCAGCCGTCCGTTTTGCGGACGGCTGTGAAACCCTTCGCCATGCGCTTGAAGATCTCGAACTCGATCTCCGCACCGCGGGCGTCGATGAACCAATACTCGGGGACGCCGGCGTACCAGTAGTGCGAGAAGAGCCACTCCGCATCCTTTTGAACCGAAGTCCGGCTGATGATTTCGATCACGAGGTCGGGTGTGCCGACCATCTCGGTCGCCTTGCCGCGCTTCCCCGCCTCGAACCAAACGCGCTTGGCGGCCAGTGTGGCGTGGGACACGAACGCGGCGTCCATCTCGGTGCTGAAATCGCCGTCCTCGGACGTGTAGCGCATCCCATCGCTGATGTAGACGCCGAAGTCGCCTTCTTCGATTAGTCGGGCCAAGGTGATACCGAGGGCCGTCTTCACGCGGTTGTGGCTGTTCAATTCCTCCATGCTGAAGTCCACCCAGACTTGGCCGTTGATGAAGTGAACCGGCAACTTCTCGGGCAGCACCCCCGAATGCACCCATTTGCGGAACGACGCGAGGTCGTTCACCCAAACGGGGATTTCGATTTGGCCGTGCGTCTGCGTCACAACCAAGGACATGGCATCGATCCTCGAAAGCGATTCGTTCCATCCAGCTTGCAGCGGCGAACCCGCCCTGTCAACCGCCTCTACTTCGCACTGCTGGTCGGCGTCGAAACCGGGGCGGGCTTCCAAAACCATCGGTACAACTTCATCGTCACGACGTAGTAGACGGCGAGGCCGATGCCGCCGATGACCGCGATGATCTTCCAATACTCCGGGTAGGTCGAAAGGATGTACAGGACGACGCCGAGGCCGCCGAGGAAGCCGACCATGCGGACGATCCACCCGGCCGCTTCTTTGACGATGCGATCCCAGCGGTCGTGGCGGGTGGCGCTGTACACCAAACTCACGGCGATGAGCAAGACGGGCAAATCCCAATAGATGCTGGCGGCGGCGAACGGAATCACGCGGCACCTCCCGCGCGCTTCGGTTTTTCGTCTTCCTCGCGCACCACCGGCCCGGCGAGGGCGTCGTAGATCACCAAGATGTTCAGCACCCCGGCGATCACCGTGAAGACCCAACCGAGATCCCAGCGCTTGTCGCCGTCGCGCTGGAGCTTGTTCAACTCCGGCTCGGGCGGAACCTGCATGTAGGCGCCGAAGAGCGCATTCGACTTGGGTTGCCAGTTCTCCTTCGCCACGTCGTCCGGCTTCGGCACCGGTTCGGTCGTCTGGTATTGCAGCAGCGCCGGCCACGCGGCGATGCCGATCCAGAACTGACCCGCGAACTCGCGGCGGTACGACAAATCCTTCACGAACCCCGGCAGTTTGCGGCCGACGATGTGGACATCCGCTTGTTGGCTGTAATCGCCGAGCCAGACGTTCTTCCAACTGCCCATCGACAGGCCGTAGAAGAAGAGCCCGTACAGGCAGATGAAGTAGAGCACGCCCTTGCCGACGCGCCCCTGCACGATCTGCCCGAGGCCGGGGAGCAAGTAACTGAGGAAGGCGGCCAGCCAATCGAGTTTGCGCTTACCGGGGGGGGCGACAGTCATGGCGTCTCAGGGTGGGCCGAACGCGAGTCCGAGAGGGCGACGCAGTGTCGTTCGCCGCACGGGAGCCGGGATTTTTCGATTCGGACAGTATAGGGGACGGGGGGAAGCGGCCAAGGCGCCAGCGGTGTCGAGATCGAGTCCCCCGGTTTGTGCGACGGCTCCGGAGATTTGCTCGGCGACGCACTTCAGCTTGGGTCGATCCGCATCCGCCGGCAGCATCGGTCACTCCTGCTCAGCCGGTTGTTTCTTCGGAGCCGCTTTGCGTTTCATCACCAAGAAACTCAAGTCTTCACCCGGTTTGACATCGGTCGGTCGAACGGCGGCCGGCCGAATGGTCAGTGCGATGGTCAGCGTGTCTCCCTCCAGCGAGTAGACGCCGGGGCAGGTGAGTTTGCCGACCGTCCAATCGAGTTGTTTCGGCCCGCGAGCAGGTCCGGCGAACAACTTGTAACCCGCGATCAGAAGTCGATGATCCATCTGGGAAAGTACGAACTTGTCTTCGCTGAATTCGCACAGATTGCCGTGGCGATGCGGCTCCAATTTGCCGCCATGCCCTCGACTGACCACCTCCCATGTCCCGAGGATCAAAACATGATCGCTCGGTTTGCGAAGCTCTTTCGGAACCGGTGCCGCCAAGGCAAAGCTACAAGTCAACGAGGCCACGATCGCGAATTTGAAGTTCATTCTTGCTCTCCCTATCAAAGTAGTGTGACGCGGATTTTCGCAATGTCGAGGTCGGTTGGGGTGTAGCAACGATTCTTGGAGTTTACTCGAGTGGGACTGATTTCGCAGTCGCCCGACTCACGATGAATGTCCCGCCCTGATTCTCCGGCCTGTAAGGCCGGTTCTGTCAGCCCGGGCCGGAGTCTTCGGAGGCCCGGGTTCCGAGTCGAAACATCCCTTCGGCCTGAAAGGCCGATTCATGGCCGGCCGTGAACCGGCCTTTCAGGCCGGACTTCTTTCTCGCTCGCGAACCCAGGCCTCCGTTGGCTTCGCCAACTCCGACCTGGGCTGACAGAACCGACCTTACAGGCCGGAGAATCAAGGCATGACACTCATTGCTGTTCGCTCCACTCCGAAAACCTCCACGCATTGTTGCTACACCCGTCGGTTGTCCGGAATTGCGGAATTCGGATTTCCCCGCCGCGCGGGCGGGATAGGATCACCCTAACTCACGGGGTTCCGCACATGGCCAAGCCGCTGACCGTGATCTACGAAGGCGAGACCGTCCACCTCGACTTGCAGAAGGTCGATAAGGACAAGCTCTACGGCTACGTCGATTTGGAAGTCGTCGATGACGCCGGCAAACCGTGCGAACTCGCCACCCTCATCGGCGACGGGCATTCCATCGTCGGCAAAGGCGGCACGGCCTTGGCCTACCTCACCGAAGACGGCCAATGGCGGAAAAAGGGGGAGTTGACGGCCGTCGGGCCCGACGACAAGCCGATCTCGCCGGTGAAATCGACGTTTGACACCCCGGTGTCACTGGACGCGACCGCGACCCTCGACGAGTACCTCTCGCATAACATCCACACGATCTACCACTTGACGCCGGACGAAGTGAGCGAGCCGCTGCAAGCGGCGCTCGCCGCGGGGACGATCTTTTCCTTCCCCTTCAGCTTCCGCGGCGGGTTGGAAGCGTCCGCCGGGTTCCTGCTGCAAAGCGCGGACGGCAACCCGTTCCTCTGCGTCGGCGCCCGCACGGACGTAGAGTTCATCGGTCTGGACGAAGCGGCCCCGGCCGTGGCCGACGCCGACGAACCCCTCGGCGACGACGACGACATCGATTTCAACATGGTGTGATCCGTTCCCCCCGGAGATTCCCCGATGCCCCAAATCGCCATCACGAACAGCAAGAAGCGGGATGCCGCCGTGGCCGCCGAGAGCGTGCGCGTGTCGCTGCGGGTGCAGTGGCTCGACGCCGAGGAGCGCCGGGCGAAATCGGCGAAGCTCCTGAAGGGGACGATGGATCGCGATTTCGCCTCGCTGCTCCAGAAGCACGGCACCCCGGAACAAGTCGGCGAGGAGTTGATCGCCGGCGATCCGGAGATCGACTTGGAATCGGTGGGGCGGTTGCTCCGGGAAACCTCGCGCGTCTACGTGAACTCCGACCGCCGAGTGGTCTACGGCGTGACGCAAGTCGAGATTGTGCGGAACCCGGACGGCACGGAGAAAGCCCGCCGGCCGAAGGCTTTGGCGATGCCCAACGTCTCGGCCGAAGCCCCGTTGCTCTGGAGCGGGCGCCTGATGGCGAAGGCCGAGGTGTGCAAGAAGTTCGTGATGATCAACAAGCTCCAACTGAAGCACGTCAACGGCCTGACGTACGACTTCCTCTTCGACATCGCGAAGGAGCTCGAAGCCAAGGATAGCCTGCTGCGGCTGGGGGCCGGGCCGAAATCGAACCTGCCGTTGATCCTCCGCCGCGGGGCGTCGAAGTACCAAGGCTTCTTGGAGGGCCGCACGCAGGGGACCAAGTACCTGATCCTGCTGCACCTGTCGAACCTCGAACTCAAAGCGCCGGAAGAAACCGAAGAATCGACGGGGGTGACGACGCCATGAGCCTACTCCGCAAAGAGCGCCTCGAAACGAAACTCGCCGGCTACTCCGTCGGGAGCGCCAACGCCGTCACCGATCCGACGCTGATCACGAAGGCGCAAGAGTACAAGCGCGACAGCGCGTCGAAACTCCGGGCCATCGACGGCGACGAGGTGAAAAAGAAGTTCGGCGCCGGCGACTACCACGTCAGCTTCAAGATCGACGGCGAGTTCAGCATGTTGGTCTACGCCGACGGCGAAGCGTTCAGCGTCAACCCGGGCGGCACCGTGCGCGTCGGGTTGGCGTGCCAGAAAGAAGCCGCGGAGAAGCTCAAAGCCGCGGGGGTGAAGCAAGCCCTGATCCCCGGCGAACTCTACTACCACAAGGCCGACGGGGCGCGCGGCCGCGTCTACGACGTCAGCCGCATCGCCCGGCAGCCCGCGAGCAAAGCCGAACTCGACGATCTCCGCTTCGGCCCGTTCGACATCTTCGAACTCGACGGCGTCACTTACAAAGCGGGCATCCGCGAGTTGTGGGCCAAGCTGGAGGAACTCTTCCCCGACGGCACGCGGGTGATCCCCCCCGAGACGCACTGGCTCAAGGACGGCGCCGAGATCGCCAAGCAATTCAAGGCTTGGATCGGCGCCGGCGCGGAAGGGGTCGTGGTCCGCGGCGAGATGGGCTCGTTCAAAGTCAAGCCGCGGCACACGCTCGATTGCGTCGTCATCGGCTTCACCGAATCGCCCGAGGACGACCGCCACGGTATGATCCACGATCTGCTGCTCGCCGTGATGCGCACGGACGGCACGTTCCAAGTTCTCGGCCACGTCGGCGGGGGATTCACCGAGGACGACCGCCGGGCGTTCTACGCCGATTTGAAAGACGATGTGGTCGCCAGCGAGTACGTCGAGGTGAACGATCAAGTCGCGTACCACATGGTGCGGCCGGAGACGATCATCGAGATCAGCGTGCTCGACCTGCTGGCGCAGAAGACGCAGGGCAGCGTGACCACGATGGTGTTGAACTACGACGGCGCCGCCCAGCGGTACAACATCGTCCGGCGGATGCCGCTGGTGAAGCTGATTTCGCCGCAGTTCGTCCGCCGCCGGGACGACAAGCAGGTGAACGCGACCGATCTGCGGATCAAGCAGATCACGGACTTGGTCGAAGTGCCGGACACGGACCGCGATGCGCGGGGGGCGAGCGCGAAGCCGAGCGCGGTCATCAAACGCGAGGTCTACACGAAGGTGCTCAAGGGGGCGACGATGGTGCGGAAGTTCGTGATGTGGGAGACGAACAAGCAAGCCGACGGGGAGGATTTCCCGGCGTTCGTGATCCACTTCACCGACTTCAGTCCCGGTCGGAAGACGCCCTTGGAACGCGAGATCCGGGTGTCGAATTCGCGCGAGCAAATCGAATCGCTCTGGACGGAGCTGATGGCCGAGAACATCACGAAGGGCTGGGATGCGTATGTGGCGGGGGCTCCGCCAGCGGTGGCGCCTGCGCCGAAGAAGCCCGCGGCGAAGAAGAAAGCCGGTCCGTGATGTGTGCCTTACTCCCCCTCTCCGTTTCGGAGAGGGGGAACCGGAATAGGAGACTCTCCCATGTCGCTCCCCCGCATCGCCGCATTGTTCGTCCTCGCCTACTGGACCTCCGCGC
>JANOSQ010000135.1:0-6109 GCA_031415915.1 Fimbriiglobus sp.
CCGGTGGGTGCGGCGCTGATCGCGGCGGTCGCGCTGCTGCTCATTGGCATCCCGACATTCTCGATCGCACTAGTAGAGCGAGAATCGAGATTCAACCGCGACCTGCTAAACGAGCAGGGAAAAACGCTTCGGGAGCAGGAGGAAAAACTCAAGGAAGCGAAGGCGAAGCGGGTGAGTTCGGCGAAGCTTGCGCTCGACCGCGGCCTCATTCTCTGCGAACAGGGGGATGTCGCGAAGGGATTGGTAGCACTGACGCGGGCGCTCGCCGCTGCCGTGGAGGCGGAGGACGACGATCTGGAATCCGCCGTGCGCTTCAACTTGGCAGCGTGGGAGCGACGCCTGTGGCAACTGCGGTCGGTTCTTCAGAGTCCGGAAGGAACCGAAATCGCGGCAGTCGCACTTGACCCCGAGGGGACAATCCTCGCTCTGGCGTTGAACGATATGACCGTTCGACTCCGGTCGGTCGCCGAAGGCCGAGAAGGTCAAGTTATACGAGTCTTGTCCCACCCCGGGGATCGCGCCGGCTACTTCTACGGAGTGCAATTCAGTACCGATGGCCGGCTGCTGATGACGCGCACCGAAAAGACAATCCACCTCTGGATCGTGGCGACCGGGGAACCCGCGTGCCCGCCGCTGCGCCACGAGAATGCGGTGTCAGCCGTGGCTCTCGACCCGAATGGCCGATTCATTCTGACCGGCGACGAAAAAGGGGAGGCCCGCCTGTGGGATGCCACGTCGGGGAAACAGTCGGGCGAGCGATTCCTTCACAAGGCGATGATCAGCGCCGTCGCTTTCCGCGCGGATGGGGGGCAGGCACTCACCGGGAGCATCGATGGGAAGTTGCAGATTTGGACCATGGCGACCGCGAAGGCCGACGGCCCGAACTTCCCTCTGAAGAGCTGGATTACGGCGGCCCGTTTCAGCCCCGACGGCCGCCAGTTGCTGGTCGGAACCGGAAAAACCGGCAAGGGAAGCATTCACCTCTTGGAAGCGGATTCGGGCCAGCCGGCTTGCCAACCGTTGGTTCACGACGGACCGATCAAGGAATTGGCGGTCACACCGGACGGATCGACTCTCATAGTCACAACGGCCATCGGATCCACCATTGCGAACGTCCGCCTCTGGGATGCGCGCACGGGCCGGGCGATCAGCGGCGCGTTCGCTCACCCCGGGAATGTCACCTCCATCGCCGTCAGCCCGACCGGTGCGACCGTGGCGACGGCGGGGCGGGGGAGCGTCCGCTTTTGGGACACGGAGCGCGGCGCGGCGGCTGATCCTCCACTTTACCTCTCCGGCCAGAATGATGTGCTCGCCATCGCGTTCAGCCGGGACGGTAGCACTCTGATGACATGGGATGGCACCGTAAAGATTTGGCAAGCGCCTTCGGGCTATGTGCGTGCGCCGCCGCTAAAGTACGACGGGGAGGCCTACGCAGTTGCATTCAGCCCCGATGGAAAGCTCGCTCTGACCGGAGGATTCATCGCGGCGAACTCCGGTGGTTATGCTCGACTCTTGAATTCGGCCACCGGTGAGCCCGCTTCGGAGTCGATCAAGCATGCTCTCGGTGTCTTGACCGTGGCCTTCAGTCCCGACGGCCGTCTCGCATTGACTGCCGGCGTGGACCCGAAAGCACGCCTTTGGGACACCGCCACCGGCAAACTCCGGGCGGCCCTCGAAGGGCACGGGCCCGGGATCGGCGCGATCGCATTCAGCCCGGATGGCTCTAAAATTGCGACGGGGGGTTCCGACGGAACCGCTCGTCTCTGGGAGACGGATAAGGGCCGACAACTCGGCGATCCACTGGCCCATGGCGGCGCGGTTCAGGCCGTCGCCTTCAGCCCCGATGGCGAGACCGTTCTGACGGGGAGTTCCGACAAAACTGCGAGACTTTGGCACACTTCATCGCGGCTGCCGATCGGGGAACCGTTGCTCCATCAGGAAACTGTCGAAACGGTCGCGTTCTCGTCGGATGGTAAAATGGCCTTCACCGGAAGCCGGTACGGGAAGGACATCTATCGTTGGGACAGTGCCACCGGCGCGCCGAAAGGAAACCTAGTGGGACATCGGAGCGGAACGTGGTCGCTCGCCGTGATACCGCGACTGCTGCTCAGCGGCAGTTCCGACCGGACGGCGCGATTTTGGAACGCGGAGACGGGGGAGCAGATCGGTTTGCCCCTGCAGCACCAAGACACGGTACGGGATGTCGCTTTCGCCCCGGACGGCCGCACCGCCCTGACTGGAAGTTTCGATACCACAGCTCGGCGCTGGCACGCTCCGACGGGCATCCCCATCGGGCCCCCGTTTCCGCACCGGGGCAAAATCCGAGCCGTCGCCCTCAGCCCGGATGGGCGAACGGCGGCCACGGCCTGCTGGGATGGCACCACGACGCTTTGGGAAGCACCGCCCTCTCGGCTAGGCACGCCCGAACAACTCGCGTTGGCCATCCAGATCACAACCGGGATCGAACTCGACGATAGCGGGGCGGTGCGCCCACTATCCGCAGCTACATGGCATGATCGCCGGAATAGCCTCATCCCCCGAACCGGCCGGTGATTCGACTTGCCCAATCGCCGGATTCGGGAGAATCGATAGTGCCGGCGCATTTGTGTTGACGCCATACAATTCGCCCTTTATAAGAATAACAATTCCATCGACTCATTTCCAGGAAACGGCACTATGCGATCCCAGCCACGCTCTCTCGTTCGCAATCGCTTACAACTCGAACAGCTCGAGTGCCGACTCGTCCCAACGGGCGTGACCCTGAATCCAAGCCCGCCCACGGTTCCACCGCCCCCGTATACAGGAACTGTGCAACCGATTATTGTCCCCGACTTCACCGGCTTCTATCAACTCGAAAGCCCGACGGTCATGAACCTCCTCGGGGCTGCCATTGATCCGAATCCGGGGGCCACGCTGGACTACTCGACAATCTTGGTCACGACACCTCCGACCAAAGGCCGGCTCGATGTCGATCCGAATACCGGGCTGTTCATTTACACCCCGAATTACCTGCTGCTGAACCAAGCCCAGCCGTATCCGAACCTGGTTCCGGAATTCTTCAAATTCACAGTCAGCGACAGCGTCGGAGCCATCTCGAACATCGCCACGGCGACCTTCTTCGGCAGCGTCGCCCCCGTCTCCGGCGGTTTCGTCCTCCCCTCCCCCTTCTACACCCAAACGAATACCCTTCAAACAGTGTCCATCGACCCGCTCGTCGGCGTGATCATCAATGACGGTAGTCGAGTCGATCCGACCTCGGTCGCCATCGATGCGAATCCCCCGGGAGCACCCGACGAGATCGGGACCGATGTCCCCACATCCCCGCAGTTCGGCACGACGAGCGTGGATCCGGTCACGGGGAGGATCACTTACACGCCGAACCTCGGGTTTACCGGCTTCGATTATTTCACCTACACCGTGAAGAGTACGGTCGGCAACATGGGGCGCGCCACGATCTACGTGACGACCGACCCGACCGCTGCTCCCCGGTTGCAAACCGATTCGCTCGGCGGCCAGATGCTTGTCGTGGATGGCACATCCGGCAATGACACGATCCTGATCTCGCCCGGACGGCGTGCGGGGGACGTGATCGTCACGGTAAACGGCGTCACCTCGGGTTCATTCCACCCGACGGGTCGAATCGCCGTAATGGGCTACGGTGGCGACGACAGCATCGTGGTCGATCCGAGGGTGCAATCGCCCGCGTGGCTCGTCGGCGGGAGCGGCAGCGACACCCTTTTCGCGGGCGGCGGTCCGAGCGTGCTCCTCGGTGGCACCGGCAACGATGTGATCACGTCGGGACGCGGGCGCGATCTTTTGATCGGCGGCACTGGATCGGACACGCTGCTCGGCACCGGCAACGACATCCTCGTGGCAGGGACGACCGCCTTCGACTCGAATTCCAAGGCTCTGAATGGGATCTCTAACGAATGGAGTTCGCGTCACTCGCTGGATCAGCGGCTGAACAACTTGACGGGTCAGCTCAACCGGAAGTCGTCGCGACGGCTGAACGGTGATGTCTATTTCACTACCTCGACCGCGCAGGACGACGGCGCGCCGGATGTTCTCGTCAATGGCGGAAGCCGTGTGTTGACCGTGTCGGCCCCCCCCGGACCCGCTGGCGATAGTGTGCTGGACCCTTTCCCACCGACCGAGCGGCCCTCTTCCCCATTTCAATACGGACGTCGCTGTGGGAGTATCCACGCACAAATCGAGTGTGAGCGCCGAGGCCGCCCCGATTGCATCGTGGGAAATCGGGGGCGTCGGTAATAGTGGTACCAGAGTAAAGATAAACGCGGTGGGGACCTCGGTATTGAGCCTCTCATCGCGTACTGTGCCCGCAGTCGGCTAAGCGAGCGTTATCGATGACAAGGAGAAGATTCGAAGGCGTTGACGCAAGTAGTACTATCTCACCGTGCCCGACACCCGCCGACTGCTTGGCGCCGCCAACCCGACTTGGCGGACGATCATCGCGCTCTGCCGCTTCGCCGGCCTGCGTTGTCCGTCCGAAATTCTCTCCCTTCGATGGGAAGACGTGAACCTAGCCGATGGCCGCATGGTCACGTCACCGAAAACCGAGCACATGCAGGGGAAGGGTAGCCGTGTCGTGCCCGTCTTTGCGGCGCTCCGGCCCTACCTCGAAGAAGCTTTCGAGTTGGCGGAACCCGGCGAAGAGTACGTCGTCGGGGGGAAGACGGGAGCGACGTTCCGGATCTCGGGAAAAGGGCAGCAAGGATGGCAGCGGGCGAACCTCCGAACGACCTTCCAGAAGATCATCCGCCGAGCCGGATTGGTTCAGTGGCCGAAGCTCTTCCACAACTTGCGGGCCAGCTGCGAAACCGACCTCATGCAGGAACACCCCATCCATGTCGTCACGGCTTGGATCGGAAACACCCCGAACGTGGCGCTCCAGCACTACTTGCAAACCCTCGATTCCGACTTCGCCAAGGCCGTGCGGGGGAGCGCGAAAAGCGGTGCAGAATCCGGTGCAGTGGCGGTGCAAAAAGCGGTGCAGACGGGAGCGGCCGGCGATGGCCCTGAAATGACAGAAGCGACGCAAAGCCCGGCTTTCGTGGCTTCCCGTCGCTTCTTGTCCGATGGGGGCGATCCGAGTCGTGCACAAAGATACACCCGACAGGAGTTGAACCTGTAACCTTCTGCGCCGGAGGCAGATGCTCTATCCAATTGAGCTACGGGTGCGCGGTGAACTATAATCTTACATCGGATCCACCGCCGGACAAGAGAGCAATCCGGGCCAGTGGGTTCGCGGATGAGGAGCGAATGTGGCCAAGTCCAAAACGCTTTCTGCTTCGCATCAGCCCGATCTTTTCGATGCCCCGCCCGAAGTGGTCGAACGGGTCGCGATCGCGCCGTCGCCGAACCTGCCCGCCAACTTCCCGGCGAGTTGGGCCGAGGCCATCGGCGCCGAGTTCGACAAACCCTACTTCGCCGAACTCCGGCAGTTCGTCATCGACCAACGCAAGACCGCCGAGATTCTCCCGCCTGCGGCCGACGTCTTCAATGCACTTCGAGTGACGCCGCTCGACCGGGTGCGGGTCGTCATCTTGGGCCAAGATCCGTACCCGACGCCGGGGCACGCCCACGGGTTGTGTTTCTCGGTTCGCCCCGGCGTGCGTTTGCCGGGGTCGCTGCGGAACATCTACCGGGAACTCCAAAGCGACTTGGGCATCCCCCCGGTGACACACGGTTTCCTCGAAAGTTGGGCGACGCAGGGCGTGCTGATGCTCAACGCCGTGCTGACGGTGAGAGGGGGCGCGCCCAATAGCCACAAAGGGAAGGGTTGGGAGAAGTTCACCGACGCGGTGATCGCCGCGGTGAACGCACTCCCGCACCGGGTGGTGTTTCTGCTGTGGGGGAGCTTCGCCCAGAAAAAAGCGGCGGGGGTGGATGCGACGAAGCACGCGATCATCAAAGGCGTTCACCCGTCGCCGCTATCGGCGGAGAATGGATTCTTCGGGAGCAAACCGTTCGGCAAGATCAACGCGGCTTTGGAAGCGAGCGGGGGGGGGGCCGACCGATGGGGGGCGGCCCCCGGCGGGGGGGGGTGTGGGGTTAAATACGAAAAAAAACGCGAAAATTTAAAAAAAAA
>JANOSQ010000136.1:0-11748 GCA_031415915.1 Fimbriiglobus sp.
GCGGTCGGTCAGCAGCGTGCGCGCGGCGAGGCCCAAACCGACGAGTACCAACGCGACGATCGTCCCGAGCCAGTAGGCGTTGCCGGGGAAGGCCGCGTACTCGGGCGAGGCGAACGGAAACGCCTCGCCGAGGCGGCGGAAGATGAACACGCTTTCTTGGGTCGCACCGGGCTGGGCCATTGGTATCTCGATCGTCTCTCGGTGATTCGGGAAAGCTCGGATCAGGCTTCGGTGACCGGCGTCGGCGCGGTCGATTTCCGCATCGCCGCCGCGGCGGACGGGGCTTGGTTGCCCAATCCCTCGGCATTGGCGTGGAAGCTCAGCCGGACCGCCATGGCCTGCTCCATCAACAGCACCAGCATGAGCACGAGGAACAACCAGCCGAGTTCGGTGAGGTCGGTCTTCTTGTTCTTCAACTTGTCGATCCAGTCGGTCTCGTCGGGCGCGTGGATTTCGACGCCGGGGGATTGCTGGGCGATGTCGTCGGTCGACGCCCGGATGAGTTCCCCCTCGCGCACGGAGTCGATGTTCACGGGCACGGCCCGGTATTCTTTGAACTCGAGCTTCTCGCTCGGGTTGTTCGGGTTGGCGCGCTGCTGGGTCAATTCGAAGAGGTGGACGCCGGGCTTCTTCGTGTCGCGGATTTTGGCGACGAGTACCTCGCGGGTGACCGTCTTCTCCACGTCTTTGTCACCTTCTTTTTCGATGATCTTTTCGTCGAATCGCTCGACCTCGAGGGCGTCTTCCTTGTCGCTCACCTTCATCGGGGCCGGATCGACGTTGGTGCCCGGTGCCTGCCGGCCACCGCCGGGTTTGCCGTCGTGGCTGACGAAGGCGTATCGCGCTTTGGCCGCGTAATTCTCGATGTCGAGTTTGAGTTGGATGGCATCGCCGCAGGAGCGGTTGTCGTCGGTGCCGCCGCCCGAGAGGTACTTGGTCATCTCGTACATGAACGGCGAGAAGGATGGATTGCCCGGCCCGGACGGCCAATCGTTCCACGCTTCCCCGGCCGTGGTGAACATGACGCTGACACGACCGCGGCCGAAAGTTTTGGCCATGTAGAGCGGGTCGCCGAATTTCATGGCGTCGCGGAGCCGGACGAACTCGGCCTTCAAATCGGCGACCTTGGGGTTGCTCCAGAACTCCCGCAGGAGCGCCTCATCGGCGTCGCCTTCGGAAGTTTGATCGCTCAGCAGCCGGTCGAAGGTGCCCGCGAGGTTCGACAAATTCCCTTGCTCGCGCGCCTGCTGTTTCAACTTGGGTTGATACTCGGCGAAGAGCTTGTTGAACTTCGCGAAGTCCGCGTCGTTCAACGGCAACTTGTCCGCCGCCGCGATGGTCTGGGCTTCGAAGTTCGCAATCGGCTCTTCGTTCGGCATGCAGTAGAGTTCCGACACCGTCTTGTCTTGCCGCCACTTGCCGATGCGCTTGACCGGCCAGTAGCGGGCGACCGTGACGAGCCGGTAAAATTTCGTGAGTTGATCCGCTTCTTTCGCGTCGTACAGCCCCGCCTTGTTGATGTAAATGCCTTCGAGCGCCGGGTGGAACCACATCGCGGGGTCGCGCAGCAGGATCTTCATGTGGAAGAAGCTGAACCGCTTTTCTTCCAGCTTGTCGGGTGGCAGTTCTGCGCTCGGGGCGTCGGGCAATGGCACCGGGAAGAGGCCCGTGCCGTTGCGGTAAAGTTCTTTGTTGTACTCGGTCGGCTTGACGTTGGGCCCGAGGAAGAAGCCGACGCCGCCCCCCGCTTGGGCGTACTTCTCCAGCGCTTCGCGGGCCGGCTTCGTGAGGCTCGGCACGTTCAGTAGCAGGATGAACGAGTACTGGTTCAGTTCGCCCTTTTCCAAATCGCCGACGCCGCCGGGCGTCCATTGGTAACCCGACCCGTTGGCGATGAAGTGCCCCTTCAAATAGATGCTGTCGCCGGCACGGGTTTCGCGGAGGCTCGGCTGACCGTCGATCACGAGCACCGGCAGTTTCTTCCGCACCTCGACGACCGTGTGCCGGGAGTTGTCCACGGTCAGCCCGCCCGGCTCGGCGGTTTCCATCACGACGCTGACGATCTGGAATCGCTTGAACGGGTTGTCGGCGTTGAAGTCCTTGTCGGTGTCGAAGGTCATGTCGAACTTCTTCGTCATGATCTGGCCCGGCGGCAGGCTCGGGATCGTCTCCGACTTGCCTTTGTTTTCGTCGCCGTTGACGCGGATGGAGAAGCGGACGTCCTTCAGCTCGCTGGTGCCGAAGTTCTGCACCCGCAAGGTGAACTCGACGGGTTCGTATTGGGCCACGACCATTTTCGAGGGCGTGAAATCGACGATGGCGATGTTGTCGTTGAAGAGCGGGACGCGTTTCTCCGCTTTGCGGTACGGCGCCGCCGTGTCGATGATGTGGACTTTGATCCCGGCCTTGGTCATCTCTTCGACGACCGACTTGATGGCCGGGCCGTGCTCGACCCAATCGTTCGACCGGCAGTCGGTCATCACGTGCAACACGCGGGCGGTGTCGGTGCCGCCGGTTTTGAGGATTTGCTCTTTGGCTTTCTTCAGCGCTTCCGCGAGATCGGTACGCACCGTGGACGGCGCAACGCTGCCCGTGAACGTTTTGATTTCTTCCGCACTGCCCGAGTTCAGCCGGGCGAAGTTGCGCGGGTTTTCGGGGTCGGACATCCACATCACTTCGAGGCTCTGCGGGGTCGTCGCCTGCGAAGCGGTCGGCGCGATCTGGTCGATCAGCACGCGTTTCGAAGTCTCGAACGCGTCGGTCTGGGAGCCGTCCTCGGCCTTGTAGCCGTCGGCCATGCTCGGGCTGTCGTCGATGAGGACGAGGTGGTGCGTGCTGCGGGCTTCTTGGCCGGACAGGTCGAAACCGAGGAAGCGGGCGAGCAGCAACCCGATCAAGATCATGAGCAGGATGCGGAGCAGCAGCAGAATCAACTGCTCGATGATCATCTTCCGCTTCATGCGCTTCTGCGCCTTCAGCAGGAACTCCATCGCCGCCCAGTGGACGCGTTTGAAACGCATCCGGTTGATCAGGTGGATGATGATCGGCGCGGAGACGAGCAGCAACCCGGCCAGCAGCGACCAAGGCTGCAGGTAGAAGCTCGGATCGAAGAGGCTGGTGAACGCCTGGAACATCGCGGGGGATTCTCTGGTAGGTCACGCTCTGCGTGACGGCTTCTCAAAGGCGTCACGCGGAGCGTGACCTACGAAATCAATGTCGAACGGGCGCTTTCCGCTCGGCCATCCGGCGGAACAAGAACCGGGAGAGCACGGCGTCGAGGTAGTCGCTCGTGCGGACGAGGTTGTAGTCCACGCCCAACCGCGTGCAGCCGCGGCGGACTTCCACCAAGTACTCTTCCAACGCTTCGAGATAGCCGTCGCGCAGGGCCTTCGGATCGCAGAAGATGTCCGGCAGTTCCTCCATCCCTTCGAACTTCGTCATGCCGCCGAAGGGAAAGGTCAGCTCGTCGTCGTCGAGAACGTGGTAGACCACGACGTCTTGTTTGCGGTGCCGGAGCATCTCCAGCCCTTGGAACAGTTTGTCGCGCTCCGTGAGCAAGTCCGAGAAAATGATGACGACCCCGCGGGAGGGCATCGTCTCCGCGACTCGCCGGAGCGACTTGAGCATGTCGGTCTTTTCGGCCGGCTTGGAAAGATTCAAAGTGCTGGCGATGGCCGAGAGTTGGCGCTGCGAACTCTTGGGCGGAATCGCCTGCTTCACGTCCCAACCGAAGCTCACCAAGCCCGCGGAGTCTTGCTGCCGGACGACGAGGTAGGCCAAGCAGGCCGCACCGGTGCAGGCGTATTCGTACTTGTTCATCGCCCCGTTGCCGTAGACCATCGATTCGCTGGTGTCGACCACGAACGCGCAGCGGAGGTTGGTCTCGGCTTCGTACTGCTTGATGTAGAACTTGTTGGTCTTCGACCAGACTTTCCAGTCCAAGTGGCGGATGTCGTCGCCCGGGACGTAATCGCGGTGCTGCACGAACTCGATGCTCTGGCCGAAGAAGGGGCTTTTGTGCATCCCGGAGAGGAACCCTTCGACGACTTGCTTGGCGCGTAAATCGAGCTGCGTGATCTTGGAGATCGTCGCCGGGTGGAAGAACCGCTTCGGATCGTCGGAATCGGTGCGGGCCATACGAATTGCACTCGTGGGTCAGAGGCCGAGGGTGCGGAGTGGGGAGTTCGGAGTGCGGAATAAACCAGGTATTTTAACTCCGCATTCCGCACTCCGAATTCCGCACTGGAGAAGTCACGACGCGAAGATCTTCTTGAAGCGGTCGTCCTTCTCCAACTCCCCTTCGCGGCTCGGCGTTTCGTGCAAGATCCGCGTCACGACCATATCCGTCGTGACGCCTTCCGATGCCGCGGTGAAGTTCGTGGCGATGCGGTGCCGCATGACCGGCAGCGTGATTTCTTGCACGTCTTCGATGGTGACGTAAGACCGGCCGAAGAGCAGCGCCCGCGACTTCGCCCCGATGATGAGGTTCTGCACGGCGCGGGGGCCGGCGCCCCAGCTCAACCAATCGCGGATGAACTTCGGCGCCCCCGGCATGCTCACCCGCGTCTGGCGGACGAGGGCCAAAGCGTACTTGATGATGTGGTCCGTGACCGGCACTTTCCTCACCAGCATTTGCAATTCGAGGATCTGCTCCCCGGAGAGTACCGTCGACGGCTCTTCCATGTGAGTCGAGGTCGTCCGCCGGGCGATCTCGAATTCCTCGTCGAAGCTCGGGTAGTTCACGAAGACCTTGAACATGAAGCGGTCTTGCTGGGCTTCGGGGAGCGGGTAGGTGCCTTCTTGCTCGATCGGATTCTGCGTGGCGAGCACGAAGAACGGGTTGCCGAGTTTGTGGCGGACCCGGCCGACGGTGACTTGGCGCTCTTGCATGGCTTCGAGCAGCGCGGCCTGGGTCTTCGGCGGCGTCCGGTTGATTTCGTCGGCGAGCACCACGTTGGCGAAGAGCGGCCCGTTGAGGAAGCGGAACTCGCGCGAGCCGGTGCTGCGGTTCTCTTCGATGACATCCGTCCCGGTGATGTCCGACGGCATCAAGTCGGGGGTGAACTGGATCCGGCTGAAGTCGAGCGACAAACACTTGGCCAGCGTCGAGATCATGAGCGTTTTGGCGAGGCCGGGCACGCCTTCCAGCATGCAGTGGCCGCGGCCGAACATGGCGATGAGCAGTTCTTCGATGACTTGGTCTTGGCCGACGATCACCCGGCCGAGCTGCTTCTTAATGTCGGCGAAGGCGGTTTTGAGTTTCTGGACGCTGTCCAGATCGCTGTTGGTCAACTCGGCGTCGCCGGTGCGGACGGCGCGGGCCAGTTGCACGTCATGGTCTCGATCGCTCATTCGTCGCTCGCGGGGTCGTGGTGAAGAATTTCGGGTTTCGAAACGAACGGGCCGCCCGGCGGATCGGCGGGCGGCGGGGAACTCTGACTGTTTTAGCGGTGGTAGAGCGGGAGGATACCCTTTTCCAGCTGCAATATGGTCAGGGCGAAGGCGGTCGAGAGCACCGATCCGGTGTAACCGCCATTCCAGCTACCATCGGACGTTTGCGTGGTGCGGTAGTGCTCGAAGATCACTTCGCGGTACTTGCTCCAGAGCATGTGGTTTTCTTTCTTCTCGTCGGGGAAGAGTTTGCCGTAGCGGTCGTCGCCGAGGACGAACACCGCTTGGGCCATGTAGTAGCTCTGGTATTCGTCGTGGCCGCCGCCTCGACCGCCTTGGCCGTAGATGTTGTCCCGGCAGAACTTGATCCACATCTTGGCGTATTTGTCGTCGTACTGGCCCGAGCTGAACGCGCAGGCCACCGCCGCGGCCGTGATGGGCGGGCGCTCGGCCCCGGCTTGGGGGATTTGCCCTTGGCCGAGGTTGTAGATCACCCCGCCGCGGGGGGTCGTGCATTTGCGGAGGTATTCGGTCGAGTTGTCGATGATCGACTTCGGTACGACGATGCCGGCGTTGCGGGCCGCGCGCAGGCCTTGGAGTTGCGTGATCGTGGTCGAACCTTCGTCGAACCCGCCTCCGTCGGCGGAAGAGACGTAGCCCCAACCGCCCTGTTTCGTTTGGGCTTTGCCGCTGAACTCGACGGCCTTCTTCAGGAGCGATTCCAGTTGCTTGCGGCGTTTGTCGTCTTCTTCTTCCCCGTAGACGCAGGCCAAGAACATCAGCCCGAAACCGTGCCCGTAAATGTAGCGGGACGATTCCGTGGGGTTTTGCGGGTTGCCGAGGAGGCCGTTATTCTGCGAACGGGCGAGGAACCACGTCACGGCTTTGACGAGGTTATCGCTGTATTTCCCTTCGCGGAGGGTGCTCCCTTCCATGAGCATCGCCATCCCGGCGAGGGCGGTCATCACGGTCGGGTAGGAACCGCCGCCGGCGTCCCAGTGACCGTCCGGATTTTGGCTCCGTTTGAGCCATTCCAGCCCCTTCTCGATCATCGGCTCGGCGTCGATTTTCTTTTTGTCCTGGGCGAACGCCGGGTGGGCCGGGGAGACGAGCAGTACGCCGATCGCGAGAGCGGGAAGGATGGCGAGCCTCAAACGGGTCAGGGTCATAGCCAACTCCACGGCGTAAGGAGCGGAACATGGGTAAGACGATCCACGCGGCGAATTCTGTCAGATTTTGTCGCGGGGTGGGCGAAAAATGACCGCGCGGGTGGGAGAGGAGCGCGGTCGAGGGGGTCATCCTACGCAGGAATTCCGGATGGCGACGGCCGCCATCCGGATCGCCGGTTTCACTCCGCGCTGATCTTCACGCGGAGGTTGTAATTCCAGAACTCGAAACTCCCAGTCTTCGCGTCGAAGATGAGGGTTTGGAACTGGCCTTGCCCCTGCGAGAGGTTGTTCTTGTAGAGTTTCAAGGCCCCCGTGCGTTTATCGACGGCCAAGACTTGGTGCTGTTGGGCGTTGTTCCCCAGCTTGGCGTCCGGTTCCATGTAAAAGGGGTGGGACGCCACGAGGCAGGGCATTTCTTCGAATCGCTCCACACAAAGCAATTGGCGGAGGAACTGCCCGTCGGTGTACCAGAGCCGTTTGCTCGTGGTGCGGTCGAAGGCGTAGCACGCCCCGTTCACGCCGGTCGTTTTCACTTGCGATTGGCCCCCCCAATACATGTTGGGGTTCAGCTGGCCCTTATCGTCCTTGTTCAGGAAGACGTAAAAGCGCTCGGAGTCGGCCATGAGCAGCGGTTCCTTCAGCGCGATCTTCCCGGCGACTTTCAGGTGCTCTTCGACTTTGCCCGCGTCGATTTTGGCGTCGAGCAGCACTTTGCCGGTTCTCGCCGAGAGGACTTGCACCGCGCCGTCCGCGCTCACGACGCCGGTGATTTCCGGATCGTGGGTCTTCAGGACCACCGAGTCGGCGGGGAACTTCTTCGACCAGATATCCTTGCCTTCGACGATGTCGTAGAGGCGGAGGGTGCGCGGGGCGTCTTTGGCCCCCGGTTCGTTCAGCAGCAGTTGCCGGCCGAACATGGCCAAGCGATTCGGGCCGCCGATGAGGCTGCCGAAATCTTTGATCCCTTCGACGGCGGCGCCGTCGGAGGCCCGCAGCACGCGGGCGGTCGTACCGGTGGAACTGGCTTCGACGAGGTAGATGTACCGGGCATCGCCGTAGACCGATGCGCGGCCCGAGATGTTGCCGCGGCTCCAGAGTTTGGTGCCCGTCCTGGGATCGAGCACGAACAACCCGTCGCGGGTGATCACCGCGGCGTAGGACGATTGCAACACGGACGACTTGCCGAGGCGGAAGGTCCAACCGTCCAAGGTCCGGAAGACGACGTCCCCTTCCGGGTTCGGCGTCGGATCCATCTGGAGGGTGCCGGCCGGGAGCACGTCTTGAATCAGGAGGTTCTGCTTCCAGAGTTCCTTGCCTTTTTCTTGCGACAGATCGTAGCAATGGACGAACTGCCCGACGTGCAGCATGAGCAGGTGCCCGCTCGCTTGGGCGAAGCGGGTGTTCCCAATGTTCTGCGGTTGGCCGTTGTTGTTGTACAGCGGCATTTGTTGGAGCCCCGTGAACTTCACGCGTTCCTCGGCGGTCACGCGGTCGGTCACTTTCAGCGTTTGCAACTGCGTGTTCTGATCCATGTCGAGGCTGATGCGGTAGCGCTTGAAGAACGGGAGCAGATCG
The DNA here is from genome assembly GCA_031415915.1 of Fimbriiglobus sp. Classification (GTDB taxonomy): domain Bacteria; phylum Planctomycetota; class Planctomycetia; order Gemmatales; family Gemmataceae; genus JALHQU01. Next base: position 8,136 of record JANOSQ010000136.1, read on the forward strand.
CCATCCGGGTTGATCGCCTGAGAGTTCGCGCGGTAGCCGCCGGTGTTGCCCGGTGAGTTCTCGACCTTGTACTTGCTGAGGCTGACGATGCGGGCCGGTTCGAGCGACGGCAGCAACCGCTTGTCGGTGATGATATCGCCGTAGATGTCGGCGCCGGTTTTCCCATCGCGGACGACGGTGGTCGGGAACTCCAACCCGAGGCGGGAGTACATCCCCACGGCGTCTTCCATCATGTTCCGGCTCGTCAAGAGCCGGGCGAGTCCTTCGGTCGCACGGGCCGCGGAGAGTTTGCCTTCTTTGGTGTCTTCGGCGTCGCCGACGAGGTTGAACAGGTACGATTGGGCTTTGCGTTTGTCGTCGTCGTTGTTCGTGAGCATCAGTCGCTCGGCTAGCAGGAACTGAGCTTCGCGGCCCGATGCGAAATAGGGGCCGAAGGTTTTGACGAAGCTCTCGAGTTGGACGAGGTCGTTCGCCCCGCGGACGGCGTCCCACTCTTTGGCCACGCGGTCTTCGAGCGGCTTGCGGACGGCGTCGTCTTTCGCGGCCCGCATCATCGCGTCGATGCGACCGCTGGCCCAAACCGACGAGAGCGCCAAGGTGTTCGTATCTTCCGGCACCGGCAACAACCGGCCCTTTTCGCCCAATGCCGCGTAGGCCCGGTAGTTGTCGAAGGCTTCGACGAGCCGGCCTTCTTTCTCGCAGCCCTTGGCGACTAAGCTGTAGAACAGCCCTTTGCGGCGGGTCTGCTCTTCGATTTCGCGGGCCCGCTCGGGGCTGCCCTCTTCCGCGGTGATCGCGAATTCGCAGAGTTGCTTGTATTCGGCGAGGAACTTGTTCGCGGCCGCGAAGTCGCCCCGGAGGATTTCGGTGTAGGCGACGTAAAGCTTCTGGTTGATCTTGCGGAGCGTCGATTCGCCCGGTTTGTTCGCTTGGGCTTTCTTGAAGTCGGCGATGGCCTCGTTCAGCTTGCCGTCGTCGAGGAGCAGTTCGCCCCGGGATGTGAGTCCGTCGGGATTGTTCGGATCTTTCTTGAGAATCGCGTCCATCTCGGCTTTCTTGATTTCGATCAGCGGGAACGCGCTGATTTCGGTCGCCGATTGCGAGAACATCATGCCGTCGTGGAACACCAAGTTGCCCAGCGACAACCGCGAATCTTGGGCGGCACCGGCGTTGCCTTCTTTGCGGCGGAACGGCGTCTTGGCTTTGGGAATGCCGGTGACGGCGTTGATGGCCCACACGGCCGGGACGAGCGAATCGGGTTTGTCCGGATCGCCGATGACGGGGAGGTAGTACAGCCCGTCTTTGCTCGGGACGCCGTGCCCCGACGGGTATCCGATCTTCAACGGTTCTTTCCAAGCGGCCACGGCCTTCTCGCGGCCGGTCTTATCGTCTTTATCGCCGATGAGCTTGATCGCCCGCACCGAGTTGCGGCCGACGATAATCACGTTCCCGCCCACGACTCCACCGACGTACATGTCATCGACCTGGCGATTCTCGGTCCAGAGGAGTTTGCCCGTGCGGAGTTCGAGGCACTGGACTTGATCCGAGTCGTAAGCGTTCATGACGATCCGGCCGTTGACGATGATGGGGTTGGACGACCGCCAGCGCTCGTTGGGCAGGGCTTGACCGCCCATACCGCCGCCGGGGAACGGCCGACCGCGGAACCCGCCGGGGTTGCCACCGGGCCCGATTTCGCCGCGCGTATCGCCGGCGTTGTAGGTGTGGGCCCAGAGCAAGCTGCGGGCGTTGACATCGACCGCGATCAGGGCGCCCGAGTTGGTGGGGCAGATGATGACGCCATCGGCCGCGGCCATGAACGAGGATTGAATCCGGCGCAGGGAGTCTTGGCGCAAAGGGTTGTTGGCCCGGCCGAGGTTCTGCACCCACAGCAGTTCGGGGACCGGCATACTGGCCCGGACGTTGACGGTGTTCGGGCCGACGGGGGCCGCGGGCGGCACGGTCGTCTTGTGCGGGTCGAGGCAGGCCATTTTCAGGTGGCCCTCCCGTTCGAAAAGCACGTAGAGCTTGCCGTTGATGGGTAGCGGGGCGCCCATGAAAAAGCTGTTCTCCGTGAGCTTGGCGGCGCTCGTGATCTTGTCTTCTTCTTCGGTTTTGAGCTGGGCGCCAAGGCCGCCCAACGTCCAAGTCAACGAGCCGGTTTCGATATCCACCGCGACGAGCCGGCTGTAATCCTTCATGCCCTTGGGGCCGTCGTTCATTCCCGGTTGCGGCATCCCACCGCCCCAGCCGTCGTTGTAATTGACCTGCTGGAATGGCAACACGGCCAAATCGTCGATGTAATAGACGTACTTGCCATCGTGGCTCAAACTGCCCAGAAGCGGATTCTCGAACAGCACGCTCGGCATTTGGTTTTGCCAGTACTGCGACCACCAGCCTTGGACGTTCTGTTTCTCGGTCGAATTGACAGTTTCTTCGGCGGACCAGAGCGTCTGAGCGCCCCCTTTGCTCGGGGAGAACCACGCGAGATCGCCGGTGCGGTACGGCTTGCCGGTCGGCCCGACGCCATCTTTGGTGTAGAAGGAGTAGGTGCCGTCATAGCCGCGGAAGATGATCATGTTCGGGGCGGTGACGGGGAAGAACGACGGCAACAGCATCTTCTTCTTGTCTTGGCTCGCCCGCTTGTAAGCGTTCTCGATGTTCTGGCGGACGAAATCGGCCCCCGCCCGTTGGTTGGCGTCTTCGATTCGGTAGAGCGCCGGCATGCTGAACAGGGGATCGAGGAACGGTGCCCCGGCGTCGGCGACGCCGGCCCGGGTCGCGTCGCCCCCCTTCATGGCGATGTGGACCGTGCTCACCTTCCCGTACAGGAACTCGATGTTGCGGTCGTATTCGGCCTTCAAGTTTTCCAGCGAGTAGGTCTTGCTCCCGAACACCACGCCGTCGCGCGGGAACTTCTTCTCGATCTTGTCCCAGAGATTGGTCAGCAACTCGGGCCGGCGGGTTTCCCCGGCGCGGCGCATTGCGACGGTCACTTGGAACAAGGCTTTGGAGTCGAGGACGTCTTCGGCGTCCGCACGGGCGAGCAACCGCTGAAATCCGTGGGCGGCTTCGGGGAAGTTGCCGAATTCGAGGTTGATCCGCGCGAGCAGAAGCGTCGCCGCGGCACCGGCCTTCGTGTGGAAATACTTCTGCGACACGATCGCCAACTTGGCGACATCGTAGCCGTTATGAGCGGCCCCTTTGAAATCGCCCTCCGCGACGGGGCCGTAGGTGAGTTGGTAAAACTCGCGGCCGTCTTTGGTGAAGGTGCCGATCAACCGGCTGATTTCGTCCTTCACGCTGACGCGGCGCTTGTCTTTATCTTGGTACTGGTAAAAGAAATCGCTCTTGGCATCGAGCAAGCCTTGGGCGAGTTTCACGACCACCGGCCATTCGATCTTCTTCTCGTTCTTGATGTTCAAGTAATCGAGCACGGCCTCGAACTTGAGGTTCGTATCGCGGTCTTCCGGGAAGGAGAACTTCTCGATCAGGTTCTTGGGCGGCTCTTCCCCGCCGGGCCCGATTGGGATTCCGGGCTGTCCCAGTCGTATTTGGATTTGGGCTTTTTGCTGGCCGAGTACAGACCGGCTCGTGCTGAGGAGGGCGGCGCCCA
>JANOSQ010000137.1:0-2571 GCA_031415915.1 Fimbriiglobus sp.
GGGGGTTTCGCCGCGCCGTCCACTTTGATGGCGATCGGCGGACGGAACCGCGCGGCGGCGTTCGGGATCGACTGCTCCACGGTGATCGCGTTGTTTTCGATCTTCCAGCGCTGCTTCACGGGGATGGCCCCCGGTCGGCCGAAGACTTCCATCGATGTGACTTCCCAGACGCCGTCGAGGGAGTCGGACTTGCGGACCTCTTTGGGCACCGGCGCCGCGAATCCCGCCGCGGTGGCGAGCAAGAGCGCGGCCGTGGCGAGTCGGATCATTTCGCCCCCTTCACGCGCTTCATCGTCCAGACGTAATTCTCGGTGCTACTGCCAATGATCTTGGGTCGTTCGCCGTTCACTTTCAGATTGCAGCAGATCACGAGCGTGTCGCCCTCACCTTTGAAGAGTCCGGGGCAGATGCGCGTGCCGTTGACAGTGCGGTATTCCACGGTTCTCTCTTCGGGGTGGAAGGTGAATTGGAGCGACGACTTGATCGCCGCGGTGCCCGGGCCGGCGCTGCTCGTCATGAAGCCCTTGTCGTCGAAGCTCCAGTGCAGACCTTCCTTGTGCTTCAACGCGCGGCCGAACGCGTCGATCGACACCATCTCCCACAGACCCTCGGTTTTGAATTCCTTCATCAACTCCTTGGGCACCGGCGCGGCGGCGAGCGCCGATGCCGACAAGAGGAGTGCGCAGGCGGCGAGTCGGATCATTTCGACTCCTTGACGCGGCGCAAGTGCCAGACGTTCACGTCGGGTTCGGCCACGGTCTTGGGTCGCCTTTGCCCGCGCATGTCGAGACCGATGGTGAGGATGTCCCCTTTGAGTTCGTAGACGCCCATGTAGTTGCGCGCTTCGCGGCCCGCCGTGAAATGATCGACTTCATTCGTCGCGGGATCCAACTTGAAGATTTCCGTCGGGATGGCACCATCGGCCGGTTTCGGCGTGGGGCCGAAGATCACGCCGCACTTGGCGTCGATGATCCAGTAGTGTTGCCCGTCGAGGAATTGACCGGGGTTCGCCGGATCGGGGCGGACTAGCTTCCAGGTGCCCGTGGGCGAACCCTTTGCCTTCAGCTCCTTCGGGATCGGCGCCGCCGCGGCGGAGGTCGCCAACGCCAATACCAACGCGAAGACGCGCATCATTTTTCCCCCTTCACGCGCTGGAGGTGCCAGATGCTGCCGGGGCCTTTCACCGATGCGGGCCGGGTGGTTCCCGCGGTGTCGAGGCAGATCGTCAGCAGGTCGTCTTTGAGCTCGAAGACGCCCAAGAGCGTGCGCTGTTTGCCACCGACGAGGTTGTGATCGACCCTGCCGGTCTTGTGGTCGAACTTGAAGATCTCCGTCGGCGTCGCGGCGGGGGGCGGCGCCAGCGTTTGGCAAAAGATGACCCCGCAGTCGGCGTCGATAATCCAGTACTGATTCGAGGGAATCCACCGACCCGTTTGAGCGTCCAGCGAAACGAGTTGCCACGCGCCCGCGGTGGAAACGGTGGATTTCAACTCTTTCGGCACCGGCGCCGCCGCGACCGCGGATGCGCCGAGCAAAAGGCCGGCGAGGGCGAGCCGCATCATTTGCGGTCCTCCACGCGCTGGAGTATCCAGAGTCCACTGTCGCTCTCCACCGCGAGGCCCAGCGGTCGCGGCGTGGCGGCGTTGCCGTTCAGGTTGATGGTGAGCAAATCCCCTTCGATCTTGTAGCGGCCCTTGCGGATCGCCCCGTTCCCGCCGATGTTCGATTGGTCGACGTGGCCGGTCTTCGGATCGAACGCCAAGCGCTCGGTCGGTCGGCCGGCCGGGCCCCGGTAACCCTGCTCGTGGAAGGCGACGTTGCAATCTTCGGCAATGATCCAAACTTGGCCGTTGGGCGTCCGCTTCGCGGGGTCGGCGGGGTCGAGCGCCACCCGCTGCCACACGCCGACGTGGGTGTACCCCGAGCGGATCTCCTTGGGAACCGGGGCGCCTAGGGAAACGCCCGCGATCAGGAGCGCGAACGCGGCGGAACGGATCATTTCTTCGCCTCGACGCGTTGCAAATGCCAAATCGTACTGTTCGCTTCGGGTTCCAGTCCTTTCGGCCGGGGGCCGGGGGCGTTGTTCAAATTCAGCGTCAGCCGGTCGCCATCGATTTTGTAATAGCCCAATCGGATCGTCTCGTCCGGTGCGATCCTCGAATGCTGCGCGTGGCCCGTTTTCGGATCGAAGACCATGCGCTCGGCCGGTTTCGGCGGCGGGCCGATCGCGGGCGCGTTTTGGTAGCTGAAGCCCCCGTTTTCATCGAAGTACCAATACTGGCCCCGGGATTGGATCACTTCGGGGTTATTCGCATCGACGTAAACGTTTTGCCATGTTCCGACGTGGTGGGGGTTCGCGCGAACCTCCTTCGGCACCGGCGCGGCCGTCGAGACGCCGGCGATCAGGAGCGCGAATGCGGCGGAACGGAGCATCACTTCCCCTCCGGCTTGACGCGGGAGAACGTCCAGAGGTTGAGATCCGGCCCGGTTTCGACCGCTTTGGGGCGGGTCTGATCGGTCAGCGTGAAGCAGAGCTTCAACGTGTCCCCTTTCAGTTCGTACAAGCCGGGG
>JANOSQ010000138.1:0-1721 GCA_031415915.1 Fimbriiglobus sp.
GTCGTAGACCAGCGGCCGGCCTTCGACGTCTTTGCCGAGGTAGATCGGCAGCTTGAACTTGGCCGTCTTCGCGGTCGTCGCTTGGATGATCTCCTTCAATCGGACCGTCTGCCGGTGTTCGTTGGGCACCTCGACGCCGACGGTGTTGCGGCCCGGGATGCTGGCCACGATGCGGACGCTCTGGACGCCGAGGTTCAGCGCGATGTCGTCGGCCAGCACCGTGACTTTGTTCAACCGCAGGCCGGTCTCCAACGCAATCTCGTACTGGGTAATGACGGGGCCCGTGTGGATGCCGACGACGCGGACGACGATGCCGAAGTCGAGGAACGTCTTTTCGAGCAGGGCCGCACGCTCGCGCAACTTCTGTTCGTGATCGGCCACGGGGAACGGGTCGGCGTCCGCCAGCAATGCCAGCGATGGGAGTTCGTAACCTTCGGGCAAATTTGAGCGCGGCTCTTCGACTTCGTCTTCATCGTCGCGCGGCACCACGCGGAACGGGAGCGGCGTGGGCTGGTTCGTGGCGGCGCGCTCGGTGTGCCGGTGGATGGGCACCGGGCCTTCCACTTCCGGCAGCGGTGCGGGCCGGGTGATCAGGATGTCGGCACTCACGGAAACGACGGGAGTCAGCGGAACGAGCGCGGGTTTCTCCGCGGGGGTCAGCTTCGCCACCAGCGCATCGGCGCGGCGATTCAGGAACCGATTCCCCCGGACGAGGAACCACCCCGTGGAGCGCAGCGAATACCAAGCGGCGAGTGCTAGCCGCCGCACGATCCCGTCGAGAGCGAGCAAAAGCCCCAGCAGAATGGCACCCCCGAAGGCGAGTTCGGGAATGGGGAACGATCCGAGCGCATCGAGTTGGAAGCGAACCCAAGCTCCGACAGAACCGCCGGGGCCGAAGAGGGACAGGTTCAAATTCAGTGCCTTGTCGGCAAGCCCCGACACCGAGATGGTCAGCGCGACCCATCCGAGGGTGCGGATGCCGAGGCGGGCCCAACTCCGGCGGGCGATGTAAAGACCGACGAGGGCGAACCAACCGGCGAGCAGGACGCCGAGACCCAATCCGAGGGAATCGACCAGCGCCGCCGCGACGTCGTCGCCCCACGGGCCGAACCAGTTCGGGCCGGTGAATACGGCGAGTACGAGGGCGATGCCCACCCCGGCCAAAGCCGTGGCCACGCCGTCGATTCGCCAGCGCGGCAACGGGGCGGGAACCGGTACGGTCGGCATGGCGACCTCGGGTTGTCGTGCTTTGCGCATCCCGTGATTGTTTCGCACGGAGCCGCGTTTCTGAAGGGAAACTGCCCCGGAACCGCCGACGGATGCGGGGGTCGCTTCCGTATAACCGGTAGGGAAGGAAAAGGTGAGGGAATCGCGATGTTGCACGTGGCCCTGTGGGAGCCGGAAATCCCGCCGAATACCGGGAACATCGCGCGCCTCTGCGCGGCGACGGGGGCGCGGTTGCACCTCGTTGGGAAACTCGGTTTCCGCATCGACGACGCGGCGGTGCGGCGAGCAGGACTCGATTACTGGCCCCACGTCGATCTGGTGCAGCACGCTACCTGGGACGAATTCGCAGCGGTGGTGCCTGGGCCGTACTGGCTCATCGACAACCCCGCCCCGCGTCGCTATACCGACGCGGCCTTCCGCGATGGGGATGTGTTGGTCTTCGGAAAAGAAACCACGGGTCTGCCCGAGGAACTCCGCACCGCCCATCCGGAGCG
>JANOSQ010000139.1:0-9364 GCA_031415915.1 Fimbriiglobus sp.
GCCGACCGAGGCCGGCAAGTCGGCGGTGCCCGCGAATCCCCCGGCCGTCGTCAGCGTCGGACAGGTTGTCAGGTTCAATCCGCGAACGCCCGCTGCGGGTTGGAGCACCGCTTCGATCTCGCCGCCGCCGCGGGGATAGAAGCCGGGGCGGAGCATTTTCAGAGACGCCCCGAACCCGAGTTTCGCCAAGTAGCCGGCCCAAGTCGATTCGAGGAAATGGTAACTCGGCGCCGCCATGACGTGCGTTCCCCCGGTGACCCGCACCGTGCTGGGGCCGTTCCCGCGGAGAATTAAAGGCAGGTACACCGTGTGCAACACGAGCGCCGTCGCCCCGGCCGTGTTGATGACGAAGCGATACCCCCCCGCTTTCACCGGCGCCGGCTCGAAATGGAGCACGGTGGAGCCGAGCGAACCCCCTTTGAAGATCGCCCCGCTGATCTGCGAAGCCGCGCGGACGCACGCCAAATGTTGCGCCGCCAACCCCGGCTTCGGCCGATTTGCCCGGATGTTGATGAGCTTGAACGGTTGGCCCGTGAGCAGCGACAGGGCCAGCGACGTGCGCAGGATTTGCCCGCCCCCTTCCCCTTCGCTGCCGTCGATTTGGATCATGGTCGCACCGTGAGTTTGAAACTGCGCTCTCGTCCGAGACGCGGCCGACGCATCCGAGGTTCGGAAACTATGATTTTCAGAAGTTCCAAAGCTTGTTACACCGCCGCGCGGCGGCGGCCGGCGCCGCACTCCCAAATCGGATCGTCCTTCGGCAAGTCGCCCCAGAAGCGCATCTGCTCGATGAACTTGTCGCGCGGCACGCTCGCGGCCGTGAGCATCCAGCCCCGGAGTTTCTCGCACACGAACTCCACCGACTCGGGCGCCGTCATCGGCCGGGCGAGCTTGTCGGCGAAGTAGTTCCGCACCGTGCGGGTGTGGTTGTCGAACTCGCATTCGTCTTCGGGTTCGGGTTCTTCGGGGGTGATCGAAACCGGTGGAATCGGTGTCTCGCCGGTTCGAGGATTGCCAACCGGCGGGGCACCGAGTCCGCCGAGATCCATCTCGGATTCCTCCTCGCCGTCCGATTCCATCCCGCTCGGGTTGCGTTCGAACTCCTCTTGTTCCTCGGTCAAATACCGGCTCCCCGCGAGGGGTTTGGCGTGGCGCATCCGGGTGCGCTCGAGTTCCAAAATGGAATTCGCCGCCGCCGCGGCGACCGATTCGGACCGGCTGGTCAACTGGTTCCGCAGGGCGAGCACCGCCTCGAAGACGACGTCGCTCCAAAGCTGGCCCCGGGCCCGTTCGCCTTTCGGCAGCAGCGGCCGGGCGATCGGGGGCGAGTCGTAGTGCGCGCCAATACGGTTGACGGGGAGAGTGGCAATCATGGTGTTCTTCCGGTCATGTGGAACTGTGTACAGAATTGATATGCGCTCCCGATTCGCGTTGTCAAATGGATCGCGTCGGATTTTTTTCGGTCGAGTTTTAGAAGTATCCAGGCGGTGATGCCCGACGAGCCGGATGCGTGAGCGACGGACCGCGTGCCGAACGGGGAGTTCCGAATGATGGACGAGGGCGGTCGGTCCGTCGCTCACTCACGCGTCCGGCTCGTGAGTCGAACACCCGCTTCACCCGCCGTTGCCGCCGCCGCATCGAACGATAACTTTAGCAGTTGCGACGTCGGCCTACTTTTCCGGATTCTTCCATGAGCGATACCCCGAACCCGATTCCGGCCCCGGAATCGGCCCCTCCAGCACCGCAAGACCAACGCCCGAACCAGGGGCCGCCGCGTCCGGGTGGGCCGAGGCCCGGCGCCAAGCCGTTCCCCCGCGCCGGCGAAGGTCACCGGCCGCCGCGCGAAGAAAAGCCGCGCAACGACGGTACCCCGCCCCCAGTGCTCGACCGCAAGGACTTCTCGCAATCGCGGCCCAACAAGCGGATGCTCGACGCCAGCATCGAAGCGGAAATGGAAGCCGCGCTCGCCGGGTTGGACTTCGGCAAACTCGAAGAACAAGGATCGCAAAAGCCGGCGGCCAAAACCCCCGGCGGCAAGAAGAAGGGCACCGTCGTGTCGATCCACGGGAACGACGTGTTCATCGATGTCCCCGGCGGACGCGGGCAGGGCTTGCTGCCGTTGGATCAATTCGAAACGCGTCCGCAAATCGGCGATGTCGTCGAGTTCTCCATCGAGCGCTACGACGCGGCCAACGGTCTCGTGCTCCTGACGCGCCAAGGCTCGGTGCAGAGCGTCAGCGACTGGTCGAACATCTCGCTCAACATGATCGTACTCGTCAAAGTCACGGGGATGAACAAGAGCAAGTCGGGGATGCAGATCGAAGTCTCCGGCGTCAAAGGCTTCCTCCCGCTGAGCCAGCTCGACCTCTACCGCGTCGAATCGCCCGAGCAGTTCGTCGGGCAGCAACTCAAAGTCCAAGTCGTTGAGCTCGACCGCGAGGAGCGCAACCTCATCGTCAGCCGGCGGGCCGTGCAAGAGCGCGAACGCGAAGAGAAACGCGAGCAACTCTGGGCGACCCTGCAAGAAGGGCAAACCAAGGTCGGCGTCGTCCGGATGATCAAACCGTTCGGGGCGTTCGTCGATCTCGACGGCGCCGACGGGTTGATCCCGATCTCCGAACTGAGCTGGCAGCGTATCGGCGATCCGAGCGAAGTCGTGCAACTCGGCCAGCGCGTCGAGGTCATCGTCAAGCGGCTCGATCCGGCCACCCGGCGGATCTCGCTGAGCCTGCGCCAACTGCTCGCCAACCCGTGGGACGACTTCGCCAAGACCTGCCGGCCCGGTTCGCGCGTCACCGGGAAGGTCACGCGCCTCGAAGATTTCGGCGCCTTCGTCGAACTCTCCCCCGGCATCGAAGGTTTGATCCACATTTCGGAATTGAGCACGGAGCGTGTCCGCCGCGTGCGGGATGTCGTCACCGAAGGTCAAGTCGTCGAAGTCCAAGTGATGGCCGTGGACACCGAGAAGAAACGGATCGGGTTGTCCTTGAAAACGATCCGAGCCGGCGAAGAAGCGGTGGCCGAAGCCGCCGGGGAAGCCGAGCGCGCGGCCGATGCCGCGGAAGCCGCCGCGCGGATGGCGACGCGCTCGACCAACCCGAATCTCCGCGGCGGGATCGGCGAAGGCAAGCCGCTTTTCGGGGACGCGTGAGCCGTGCCGGCGGAAGGCTCGTCGAATCTCACAATTCGGCGAGTCCGGAAAAACCATTCTCGGCCCGAAAGCGTACAGACCACAACTCCTGCGCCGAGAAAGCAGCCCCGATGCCCCATCCGACATCCACGAGCTACTTGCCGACGCCGGAACCGCAACCGCCCGCCGAATTGGCCCAACTCGTCGATACGCTCCGGGACAATGTGGCCGGGGTGTTTCTGGGCAAGCCGGATGTCATCCGCTTCGCCGTGATCGCGCTCCTCGCCGACGGGCACTTGTTGCTCGAAGATGTCCCCGGCGTCGGCAAGACCTTGTTGGCCAAAGCGCTGGCCAAAAGCTTGGAATGCAAGTTTGCCCGAATCCAGTTCACCCCCGATCTTCTCCCCGGCGACTTGCTCGGCACGAACATCTTGAATCAGCGGGAATCGAAGTTCGAATTCGCCCCCGGCCCCATCTTCTCCCAAGTCGTCGTGGCGGATGAAATCAACCGGGCCACACCTCGGACGCAATCCGCGCTTTTGGAAGCGATGAGCGAACGCCAAGTGACCCTCGACGGCATCACCCGCCCGCTCGGACCGCCGTTTCTGGTACTCGCCACGCAGAACCCCTACGAATTCGAAGGGACGTACCCGCTGCCGGAGAGCCAGCTCGACCGTTTCATGATGCGCGTGAAGATCGGTTACCCGGATCGCACCGCGGAGCGGTCGATCCTCACCCAGCACCGCCGCGGCGAACCGGTCGATCAACTCGGCCCCGTGCTGCGCCCGGCCGACATCGTCTCCCTGCAATTGGTCGTGCGGAATGTCAAAGTCGAGCCGCCCGTCGCGGATTACATCCTCGACCTCATCGAAGCGACCCGCGTCCACCCCGAAGTCTCCCTGGGGGCGAGTACGCGGGCCGCACTCGCCTACTACCGGGCGTCTCAAGCCATGGCCATGCTCTCGGGCCGGCAGTACGTCACTCCGGACGATGTCAAAGCCTTGGCGGTGCCGGTGTTGGCCCACCGCTTGATGACGAAAGCGTGGGATCAAGGCGGTCGCAACGACACCGTGGCGATCGTGCTCGACATCGTGGCGAAGACCAAAGTGCCCGTCTGACACCGGGGGCGGTCGCGTGGCGATTCTGTCTCCGAACTCCGGTCGAACCGCCCGCACCGGCTACCGGGCCGGATCCACCTTGGTTTGGTGGCTGTTGGTCATCCTGCTCGTCGGCGTCGTCGGTTGGATCAAGACCATCAACATCTTGCTGCTCGTCGCCTACACCCTCGCCGCGCTCCTCGCGATCAACGGGATACTCGCTTATGCGATGACGCGCGGTCTGACCGCACGACGGATCGCACATTCTCCCGCTTTCGCCGGCGAGGAGGTCGTCCTCCACGCCGAGATCACGAATAACCTCGGGCGAACGAAGTCGGTGACCGTGGTCGAAGCCGCGGCCCCCGCTATCGCCGCGATCTGGGTTCTCCCGCACTTCCCCGGTGGATCGTCGGTATCCGCAGCGGCGCACGTCACCTTCGCGAACCGGGGCCGGCATCCACTCCCCCCACTGCTCGCACGCTCCGGGCACCCGTTCGGTATCGTCGCTTACCAACGCCCGCTGACACCCGCCGGCGAGCAACTCGTGCTGCCGCCGTTGGGGACCGTGAACGCGCGTCTGATGAAGCGATTCTTGATTCGCGCGGGCCACGGCGATGATCGCTCGCGGCGACCCCCGGCCCGGTACATCCCGAGCGACGGGGACGTCCGCGGCCTGCGACCGCACCGCCAAGGCGATGGCGTCCGCGACATCCACTGGAAGACCTCCGCCCGCCGGGGGCAATGGATGGTGCGGGAATACGATCAAACCGCCCCGCTCGACCTGGTCATCCTCGTCGACCCTTGGGTGCCGAGTAAACCCACCGACCGCATCTCGCAACGAAAGCTGGAGTGGGCGTTGTCGCTGGCCATCACCGCGGCGTGGGCGTGGGTTCACGAAGAGCGGCCGGGGAGCATCACGCTGGTGGTCTTCGAAGAGAGCGCTTCGGTTTCGACCGGGCCGGGCACGCCGTTGTTCGTCCGCGAAGGGTTCTTCAAACTCGCGGGCATCGCGGGTACACCGAAGGTGAACTCCGCCGCGGTGTACGGGGTTCAAGCGATCCGGCACAAGGCGGCGCGGTTGCTCATCAGCACGCGGCCCCGCAGCCCGATCGCGGGTACAATCCGCTCGGCGGGTTTGTCGCTCGCGGTCGTCGATCCGAGTTCGCCGGCCCAGTGGTTCTCCTTGCCCGCCGACGTCGCCTTGTCGCCCGCCCCGCGAGACGCCCCATGACGCCGCCGTTGAGCTTCCAGTTCCGCATCAGCACCTACTTCACATTGCTGGTGGCGTGCCTGACGCTCGGCTATTCCGAATGGGATCTCGTGCCCGAATCGATCCTGTTCACCGTGGCCGTGGTCATCTCGCTCATCGTGTCGTTCTTTTTGGAAGGTCGCTTCGCGTTGGGGTTGGGCAAAGCCAATCTCGTCGGTCTGGCCATCGGCATCGTCGCGGTCGTTTGGCTCGCGGTGAAACTCACCCAGCCTGCCACGTCGGCCCTCGCCAATCTGTCTTGGCCCGCGAACCTGCTGCCCTACATGGGGCCGCTCGTGATGATCTTGATCCCCGCGAAGCTGTTCCGGCCCAAGCACGCCGGCGATTGGTGGACCATGCAGGGGATCGGACTGGCCACCGTCGTGCTGGCGTCCTCGATGTCGGACGATCCGTTTTTCATCGTGTTGGTGGCCCTCTACGCGGCGGGCGCGGTTTGGAGCTTGGCGCTGTTTGCCACGAACCGATCGACCGGGGCCATCCCGGCGATCCCGGGCCAAGCCGCGCTGCGACCCCAATTGCTGCGGGATGCATCGGGGGCGGATGGCGAACGCGGCCTCTTCCGGCACTCCCTCGTTTGGCTCGGGTTCGCCGGCGCGATCGCCCTTCCGCTTTTCTTCATCAGTCCGCGCTCGACCGGCGAGCGTTGGGCCTTCACGAAGACGCGGCTCGAGACCGGATACAACCCCGAAAACACGCACGACGTGAGCAAGATCGGCGACCTCGAAACGAACCGGGAAATCGCTTTTGAAGTCACCGCGTTCGCGGCGGATGGGAGCCTCAAAACCGATCTGGACGGCGACCAACTCTGGCGCGGGACCGCTTATACCGATTACGAAATGGGCAATTGGCTCCGCAAGCCGTACCTCTCCGGGCACGGCTCGCGCATCCGCGTCTCCCAACAGGCCGAGCCCTACCGCCCACCCGAACTCGGCCGGGATCGGTACGAACTCGCTTTTCGCGGCGGCGAGAAAGTCGGCGGCCTCGTCGTGTCGTCCCCGCTGTTCTGGGCCGACGACCAAGAGTCCCCGGTTTCGTCCGCCAGCAACGGCTCGCAAGTCCCATGGATCGCCTTTTACGACGGCTCGTTCGTCGTGCCCAAGCTCACGAGCCGCGGCGCACCCAACTACAGCCAACGAACCCGAATCGCCTCGGAGGCGGGCATCGGGTCGCCGATGGAGTCGAATTACCCGGAGGGTTCCGACTCGGCCGATCCGCAGCGGGCCATGCTCACGAACATGCGGATTTCGAAGATCCGCGAGTATTCCGTCGAACTGCTGAAGAAATGCGTCCTCGATGAACGGTTCCCCGCGGGCGTGATCGAGTCCGCCGACCGCCGCGCCGGCTTCTTCATCCAACCCGAATACCACGAGCGCGTCGCCAAGGTCTTCCGCGATCACTTCCTGCTCTCCGGGGAATTCGAGTACACCACCAAGCTCCGCCGGGTGGACAAGCGCGTGGATCCGATCGAAGACTTCCTCTGGAATAGCAAGGTCGGGCATTGCGAACGCTTCGCCTCCGCCTTGGCCTTGACCCTGCGGGCGTTGGGCATCCCGGCCCAGTTCGTCATCGGCTTCAAGGGGTTCGAAAGCACCGAAGACGGGAAAATGTTGATTCGTCAAGAACACGCCCACGCTTGGGTCGAAGTCTTGATCTCGAGGCCGGCCCCACCCGATTTCGCTTTCCAGAATCCGCAAAACGCCAATGCCGGCCGCGTGAACTACTGGCTCAGTTTGGATCCCACCACCGGTTCCCTCGTCACTCCGCCCCCCTCCGGGAGTTGGTTCGACAACGCCCGGCAAAAAGGCATCACGTTCATCAACGATTTCATCATCGGCTACAACCCCGCCAAGCGACAGGAGGCCGTGGACAACGTCCGGGACAATTGGCTGCAATGGACGCTCTATCTCGCCGGGGCCATGATGGTCTTAGTGGCGCTCATCGCCCTGCGACGGCACTTCAAACTCGGTCGCTCGTGGGTCGCGCCGGACGCCGCCACCGACTTGACTTGGTACCGGCGGCTGCTATCAGGGTTGAAGCACCGGGAATTGCACCCGGCGCCCGGCGAGACACCGAAAGAGTTCGCCGACCGCTCGGGTGCCGCGCTGCGATCGGTCGGTGCCGCAGCGATCGCCGGGGTTCCGGCCTTTGTGACTTCCAAACTCTACCGGGTTCGCTACGCTGGCACGGCACTCACGCCGGCCGAAGAAACCGAGATCCTCGCGGCCTTGGCCGCGTTGGAATCGGCCCCGGACTTCAATCTCTCTGCAGGTGATCGATGATTCCCGCACAACTGACCCCCAGCACCCGCTTGCTCCTCGGCCCCGGACCGAGCGACGCCCACCCGCGCGTCCTCACCGCGATGACCACGCCGCTGCTCGGGCACCTCGACCCGCAGTTCCTCGAAATCATGAACGAAACGCAAGGGATGCTCCGGGAGGTGTACGGCACGGCCAACCGCCTCACCTTCCCGATCTCCGCGACCGGCATGGCCGGGATGGAAGCCTGTTTCGTCAACTTGCTCGAACCGGGCGATTCCGTCGTCGTTTGCGCGAAAGGCTTCTTCGGCAGCCGCATGCTCGACATCGCCGAACGCACCGGGGCCAAGGTGATCGCCCTCCAGCAGAAATGGGGCGAAGCCTTCGACCTGAACCGGGTGTTCGACATCTTGAAGCGCGAGCGGCCCAAGGCGCTCGCCATCGTCCACGCCGAGACTTCCACGGGCGTGCTGCAATCGCTCGACGGCTTGGGGGATCTGTGCCGGGAACTCGGCACGTTGCTCATCGTCGATTGCGTCACCTCGCTCGGTTGCACGCCGCTGAAACTCGATGAACTCAAGATCGACGCCGCGTTCAGTTGCTCGCAAAAGGGCTTGGGGTGCCCGCCGGGGTTGTCGCCGCTGTCGTTCAGCGACCGCGCCGTCGCCGCGCTGAAGGCCCGCAAAACGAAGGTTCAAAGCTGGTACCTCGACATGACCGCCATCGAGAGCTACTGGGGCGGCGACCGCTCGTACCACCACACCGCGCCCATCAGCATGATCTACGCCCTGCGGGAAGGCCTGCGGATCGTCCTCGAAGAAGGGTTGGAAGCCCGCTGGGCCCGGCACCAACGCAACCACGTCGCGCTGAAGGCCGGCTTGGAGGCCATCGGGTTGAATTACGTCGCGGCACCCGGTTCGCAACTGCCGCAGTTGAACGCCGTCCACATCCCCGCGGGGGTCGAGGACATCCCGAACCGCAAGCGCATGCTCACCGACTTCGGCATCGAAATCGGCGGCGGCCTCGGGGACTTCAAAGGCAAAGCCTGGCGCATCGGGTTGATGGGGTACAACAGCAAACCCAGCAGCGTCTTCCAAGTGCTGGCCGCGCTCGAGATCGTCCTGCGCGGGGCCGGGGTCAAACTCCAACCCGGTTCGGGTGTCGCCGCGGCGGAACTCGCCTACGCGTGATCGCTCTTTCCGACGCCACCCCACCCCCCCTCCGTTGGAAAGCACCGCCCTGCCCGGAAAGCAACCAACTTTCCGGAATGACCAAGCCCGCCTAGGATTTACGACGAGGGCGAAAAGGCCCCCGCGAAAAAAGCACGGGGGCTGGCTGGAATGAGCGATTTTGCCCCAGCATCGGCGACGAAAATTCTGTTGGCGAATCGGAATTTTCGGTAACATCACCTCGTCTTCGGGAAAATAGAACAACGCTCACCAGAACGATTCGCCAAGCAAAGTGAGTCCTAGGCCGTGTTGATTGGAGTTCCATAAGTGTTTGCGCAGTAGTGACTTAGGCGAGCGGCAGGAGGTAGCCTACCCAATTGAGGTTTCCGAAACGAGCTCGGCATGAGACGATGGGCAATTCACCCGTCACCCATCTTCTGAGG
>JANOSQ010000140.1:0-1698 GCA_031415915.1 Fimbriiglobus sp.
TGCGCCTACCGCGTGGCACGTTCACTCCGTACAGCCAAGGAGTGAAGGCGAACGTCATCTTCTTCACCAAAGGCGAGCCGACGACCAAGGTTTGGATTTTCGATGCCCGTACCAACGTCCCCGGCATCACCAAGAAGGATCGGCCGCTGACCGAGGAACACTTCGCCGAGTTCGAGAAGTGCTACGGCGACGACCCGAACGGCCGCTCGAAACGGAAGCCATTGCAATCGAAGGATGACCGCTGGCGCAGCTTCTCGATTGAGGAAGTCCGGGCGAAGGGGTTCAAGCTCGACGGGTTCAAATGGCTGAAGGAAGAATCGGCCGACGACGCGGACGAACTCCAGGAACCGGAAGAGCTGGCCGCCGATGCGCTGGCCGACCTGAAAGCCGCGTTCGCCGACATCGAAGACGTGCTGAAGATGCTCGAACAGGAAGCGGCTGCGTAGGCAAAAAAAGAGACGCCCCTTGCGGGGCGTCGGCCCGGAGATGCTATCTCCGGGGGGGCACTCACAGTAGAATAACCACTACCTCGGTGCTGTCAACTGCCGACACGTTGATCAGGAGTTTCGCCATGTTGCTCGAAGGTTCGATCTTGGACGGTGCGATTGTGCTCGATGACCGTGCCGATCTTCCGGACGGCACTCGCGTGCGGATCGAACCCGTCCCCGCGCCGTTGGCCCCGCCCGCCGGCCCGCCGGGCCGCAAGCCCATCGCTTCCTTGCAAGCTCTCAAAGAGAAGCTGAAGCGCGAACGCGAGAATCCCTCGCCGCCCGGCCCGACCTTGGCCGAGCGGATGAAAGACTTCATCGGCCACGAGGTCGATCTGCCGGCCGATGCCGCGTCGCGCGTCGATCATTACCTCGTCCACGGCCTGCCCCGCGCGGAGTCCGGCTTGTGATTCCGGCCGTTTTCGCAGACACGGCGTATTACGTCGCCGAGGTCAACCCGAAGGATTCTTTGCACGCCCTCGCCCGCGCGTTTACCTTCGGCTACTCCGGCCGGATCGTGACGACCGAATTCGTGCTCGTCGAAGTGGCCCCATTCCTACTCCGTGGCCAAGGGCGGAAGGCTTATATCGATCTGATTCGCAATCTCCGCAACGATCCGCTGACGACGATCCTCCCGGCCAGTTCCGATTACTTTGATCGCGGTGTGGAACTCTTCGCCGCCCGGCCCGACAAGGAATGGTCGCTCACCGATTGCATCTCCTTCGAGGTGATGACCGAACTCGAATTGACCGACGCCCTCACCGCCGACCAACACTTCGAGCAAGCCGGCTTCCGCCCGCTGCTGAAACCGGAAGCCACATCATGACCGCCGACGAACTGCCGGAGGGGTGGGAAGCATCTTCGCTGGGAAGCCTGATAACTGTGGCCTATGGAAAAGCGTTGAAAGCAGAGATCCGACTACCCGGCACATACCAGGTCTTCGGTTCCGGGGGTGTTGTCGGCGAGCACTCGGAACCGCTGACTAACGGCGAAACTATTGTAATTGGTCGTAAAGGCTCGGTAGGTTCGGTGTTTCACTGCCTCACACCCTGCTGGCCCATCGACACGACGTATTACGTGACCGACTTCGGAGTTTTTGAATCCAGTTTTCTCTTAGGCGAGCGGCAGGAGGTAGCCTACCCAATTGAGGTTTCCGAAACGAGCTCGGCATGAGACGATGGGCAATTCACCCGTCACCCATCTTCTGAGG
>JANOSQ010000141.1:0-3328 GCA_031415915.1 Fimbriiglobus sp.
ACCCAAACCCCTGCGCGTGTTCCTGGAAGACGGCGAAGCCGACCTCAACATCTACGGCGGTGACTGGTGGATGGCCAACCAAGAGATGCAGCGCTCGCTCAAGTTCGCCGGCTACGAGCACGACTTCAAATGGGGCAAGGGCGGCCACAGCGGCGCCCACGCCACCGAGATCTTCCCGGAAGCGATGAAGTGGTTGTGGAAGGGCCACGGCACGCCGATCAAAGCCGGGTTGGGTTCCTCGCAAATGCAGCAGGTGTTGAAGCCGGGCGAAGGCTGGACGCTTGTCGGTGAAGGGTACAAGTTCACCGAGGGGCCGATCGCCAACGCTAAGGGCGAGGTCTTCTTCAACGACGTCCCCGAAGGGAAGACGTTCAAGGTCGGCCTCGACGGCAAGGTCGCGCTGTGGGCCGAGGACAACGGCAAGGCGTCCGGCTTCGCCTTCGGACCCGACGGCAGCTTCTACGGTGTCGGCGGTGGGTTGGATCCGCTGGTGAAGTACGCCAGCCCGCTGAAGAAGACGACCATCGCCGAAGGGGTCAAAGGGAATGACCTGGTCGCGCTGCACAACGGCACCTTCTACGTCACGGCACCCGCCGGGCCGAAGAACGACATCCTGTTCATCAATGCCAAGGGGGAGAAGTCGGTCGTCGACACCGGCATCAAGTTCCCCAACGGCATCACGGTGTCGCCGGACCAAACGCTGCTTTACGTTTCCGAGAGCCGGACGCACTGGGTCTGGAGTTATCAAATTCAGCCCGACGGCAAGCTGGCGCACAAACAGAAGTACTTTCACCTGCACGCGCCGGACACGGACGACAACGCCTGGCCCGACGGGTTGAAGTGCGACACCGACGGCCGGTTGTTCGTGGCTACGAACATCGGCGTGCAATTCTGCGATCAGGCCGGGCGGGTGAACGGGATCATCCCGACGCCCAACGGCAAGTGCGCCAACCTCTGTTTCGGCGGCGAGAAGTTCGACATCCTTTACGCCACTTGCTTCGACAAGGTCTACGCCCGCAAGGTGAAGGTGACCGGGTACAATACCTTCGACAAGCCGATGAAACCGAAGGCCCCGAATTTGTGAGCGGAGGATTGGCCATGGCGACGGTACTCGAAGCGCCGCGGGCACGGCCGGTCTCGAAACGCCTCCTGACGGAGGCGGATTTCGCGGCGCTGCTCGACGACCTGCCGACCGGTCCGGTGAAGTACGAACTCTATTACGGGGAACTCGTCGTCATGGCACCACCGGGAGATTGGCACGCGGGTCAGCAATCGAACGTCCTCCGATTCTTCCATCAGGTGCAGGATGCGGGGGCGGGGCGCGCGAAGGGCGAAGGCATGATCGTGCTCAGACGCGATCCCGCGTTGCTCTTGGCCCCGGACGTGTATTTCCTCACCGCCGATCAACTGCCCACCCAACGCTCACGGGAAGGCTATTGCGAGACGATCCCCAAGGTCGTCGTCGAGATCCGCAGCAAGAACGATTCGGTCCGCGAAGTGACCGACAAACTCGGCGAATACCTCGCGGCCGGGGTCGTCGAAGCTTGGCTCGTCGATCCGTTCCGCCAACTCGTCGAAATCCACACGGCGGATGGCGTCCGCAGTTTCGGGGCGAGCGACACCGTGTTGTCATCGGTGTTGCCGAGTTTCGCGGCGCCCGTCGCCGAGTTGATCGCGGAATGAGCTGAACCCCGAACCCCGCAATTTATACCCTAGTCCGGATGCCCGAATCGCTGCTCGACATCCCGCCGTTGAACCCGGTGCACGCTCCGGTCGATGTCGCGGCCGTGCTCCATCCGACCGCGCCGAGACCCCGGCGCCGGCACAAGATCATCGCCGTACTCCCCGCTTACAACGCCGCGAAGACGCTCGCCGCGACCATCGCCGACTTCCCGCCGAACTCCGTCGATGAAATCTTGCTCGTGGATGATTGCAGCAAAGACGGCACCGCCGAACTCGCCCGCAGCATGGGGCTGACGGTGATCGTGCACGAGAAAAACAAGGGCTACGGCGGCAACCAGAAGACCTGCTACGACTACGCTCTGAAAAACGGCGCCGACATCGTCGTGATGATCCACCCGGACTACCAGTACGACAGCCGGGTGATCCCGCACGCGGTCAGCTTCATCGAACTCGGCATCTGCGACGTGGTCCTCGGCAACCGCGTCCGTTCCCGGCCCGAAGCCCTCGCTTGCGGAATGCCGTGGTGGAAGTACCTGTGCAACCGCGGGCTGACCCTCTTCGAGAACATCGCCCTCGGCCAGAACCTCGGCGAATTTCACAGCGGCTTCCGCGTCTACCGGCGGAGCGTGCTGGAGACGATCCCCTTCGAGCGCAACAGCGACGACTTCGTGTTCGACACGCAATTCCTCGTGCAGTGCGTCCACTTCAAATTCCGCTTGGGCGACGTGCCGGTGCCGGTGCGGTACTTCCACGAGGCGAGCAGTATCAACTTCAAGCGCAGCACGCGCTACGGTGTCGAGACGCTGAAGACGGTGATGCAATACTGGTTGCACCGCTGCCGGATTCGGAGCAAGCTGTTTCGACCCAAGTAGGTCGCGCTCCGCGTGACGGCCCGTCGCGCGGAGCGTGACCTACAAGAAGTTCGGCTGGGCATCCAACTCCGGCTGGGCGAAGTCGCCGACCTTCCATTTCTCGACCGCGAGCGCGGCCATTGCGGCATTGTCGGTGCAGAGATTCAGCGGCGGAATGAACACCTCCGCATCGAGTGTCTTCAGTTTTTCCCGCAGTCGCCGATTCGCACTGACGCCCCCGCCGACGGCGAGCCGCTTCAATCCCGTATGCTGCAGCGCCTGCCGGCTTTTGCCCGCGAGAACATCCACGACCGCTTCTTGGAAGCTCGCCGCGAGGTCGGCCCGCTTTTGATCCGCCGGCGGCGCGGCCATCTTCGACACTCCCTGCCCATGGCAAGCGTAGAGTACGGCCGTTTTCAACCCGCTGAAGCTGAACTCCAACGCCGGGGAATCGAGGAACGAACGCGGGAACGCGAACGCCTTCGGATCGCCGGAGCGCGCTTCGCGTTCCAGTGCGGCGCCGCCGGGGAAGCCGAGGCCGAGGATCGAGGCGACTTTGTCGAACGCTTCCCCGGCGGCGTCGTCGCGGGTGGTGCCCAAGAGTTCCAATGACAAGGGTGTGTCGCAGCGGAACAGGGCCGTGTGCCCGCCGGACACGACGAGGCCGACGCAGGGGAAGATGTCGCGGCCCGCGGCCATCCGGCAGGCGTAAATGTGGCTGGCGACGTGGTTCACCGCGACCAACGGGACACCGAGCGAGAAGGCGAGCGACTTTGCGGCGGTCACGCCCATGA
>JANOSQ010000142.1:0-3598 GCA_031415915.1 Fimbriiglobus sp.
CTCGACCCCAAATTTGCGTGGGCGTTTATCAGCCGGGGCAACAGATGGCATGACAAGAAGAAATATGACAAGGCGATCAAGGATTACGACGAGGCCATCCGGCTCGCCCCCAAGTTTGCGATAGCGTTCTTCAACCGGGGAGAGAGTAACCTAATCGCGCGCAAGCCGAGAGCTTCTGCCGATTTCAAGTCTTACCTCGACCTTGAAGGATGGAATGGTTCGCTCTCACCTTTTGCCACGATCCTCGGCCATCTGTCATCGCGGATTGAAAAAGAAGAAGACGCCGCGAAGCAATTCCTCACAGAAGCCGAAGGCAAATTGGATGAAGCGTGGCCCTACCCCGTGGTGAAATACCTCCGCGGCGAGCTCGATGAGCCAGCGCTGATGAAGCTGGCCACCGACGATGCCAAACGCACCAATGCGCGCTGCTATCTCGGTCTCGATTTGCTACTGAAAGGCAAAGCGGAGAAAGCGCGCGACCATTTCCTGTGGATCAAGGAGAAAGGTACTTCGAGCTTCATCGAGTATGCAATTGCCATCGCCGAACTCGACCGGCTCGAAAAGGCCAAAGACAAGTGACCCCCCAGCGTATCCTTGTCACCGGTGCGGCCGGACGGCTCGGGCGGGCCGCGGTGAAGGAACTCGTCGCCCGCGGTCACACGGTCGTCGGCTTCGACCTGCGACCCACACCCGGTTTGCCCTTATCGCAATCCATCGTAGGCACGCTCCAAGATACCGACTTGCTGAACCGCACCGCCATTGGCGTTGATGCGATCATCCACCTCGCGGCGACGCCGGACGATGCCCGCTTCCCGCGCGGCGATCCGCCCGATGACGGCGACAATTTCCTCGCGGAACTCGTGCCCAATAACATCATCGGCGGATACCACGTCTTCGAAGCGGCCCGCAAAGCCGGCGTGAAGCGGGTCGTCCTCGCCAGCAGCGGGCAGGTCGTGGACGGGTACGTCGATGCGGGGCGCACGCCCGTGCGCGCGGATTGGCCGACGCATCCGAAGTATTTGTACGCGAGTACCAAAGTCTTCCTCGAAGCCCTCGGCCAAGGATACGCCCATGCCCACGGGATGACGGTGCTCGCCGTGCGGCTCGGCTGGTGCCCGCGCGATTTGGGGCAGGTCGCGCAGATCGCCGCCAGCCCGGAAGATCAAAATGCGTTCCTCAGCCCCGGCGACGCCGGGCGGTTCTTCGCGTGCGCGGTGGAAGCGGTCGGGTTGCCGCCGTTCGCCCCGGTGTTCGTGACGAGCTTGCCGCTGGGTAAGGTTCTGTACGACCTGACGCCGGCAAAGGAGTTGGTCGGCTTCGTCCCGCGGGATTCGTGGCCGACGGGAGCAGAGGAGTTTTCGTAACGCCCACGGAATACAATCAGAGGCACGTTTCTTTTGGGTTTGAGCCATGCCGAAGAAAGTCATCCTCATCGCCGATCCGGGCATCGACACCGCGTTCGCGATCGCGCTGGCGCTGCACGACCCGAACCTCGATGTCATTGGTCTGCTCCCCTCGGCCGGCAATGTCTCGGCGGCGCAGGCCACGGCCAATGTGAACATCCTGATCGAGCAGTTCGACCCGGCGAAGTGGCCGCGGACGGCGACGGCCTTGGCCGTGGACTACGAACTCGACGGCACGGCGTTGCACGGGGCCGACGGACTCGGGAATACCAACTTCCCCGCCCGCACCCGGCACCAGCAGCACCCGGCCGACAAGGTGCTCGTCGAATTGGTGCGCGAGAATCCGCGCGAGGTGTCGGTGCTCTGCCTCGGCCCGGTCACGACCTTAGCCCGCGCCGTGGACCGCGACCCGGAGTTCGCCAACCTCATCGACAAACTCGTGCTCGTCGGCGGCTGCTGGAAGGAACCGGGCAACGCCGGCCCGGCCGCGGAGTTCCACTTCTACCTCGACCCGGACGCGGTCAAGCGGACGATCCACACCGGCATCACGCCGATGATCATCCCGCTCGACGTGACGCGCCGGTTGATCCTGTCGCCGAGCGAGCTGCTGGAGTTGCCGAACCCCGAATCGAAAACGTGCCAGTTCCTACGGAAGATCGTGCCGTTCGCCATCCGCGCCAGTTCGAACCAATACGGGATCGAAGGCTTCCACTTGAAGGACGTGCTCGGCGTCGCAGCGTTAGCGTTGCCGGGCTGCGTCACCACCGAAACCCGCCCGGCCGACGTGGAAACCAAGGGCGAGTTGACGACGGGGATGCTGGTGGTGGATAGCCGGAAGCAACCCGGCAACATGCCGAACGCGCTCATCGGCGTCGATGTGGCGGTGGGGGAAATCCGCCAGTACATCGAGCGCGTGTTGAAGGGGGCGGTGTGATCGCGATCGACGCGAACTTCCACGCTCGGCAAGAACGGACCTCCGGATCGCCGCCACCACCGTCCGCTTCGGCGCGACCCTGCTCACCACCGACCGCTCTTTTTGAAACGGGATTGGGTTTGCCGACCACTTCTACTTCCCCTTGAACTTCGCGGTCACTTGCAGGCCGATGAAGTTCTGCGCCGCTTCCGTGGCGGCACCGTCGAGTTCCACCTCGACTTCGACGACGCGCCGGTCGGCGTCTTCGCGGGGGCCGAGCGGCGTCAGGGCATTCTTCGCGATCAACGGGGCGATCTTCTCCGCCGAGACGAGCGTGCCGGTCAGCGTCGCCTTCCCATCGCCGAGGGCTCGGGCGGTCGCTTCGGCTTTCACCGGGCCGTTCTTCAACCAACCGCGGATGCGGCCGACGTCGGTTTCATACACCTCGGCGATCACCGTCATCGTTTTGGTATCGGCGATTTGAACCAGCGGCATCGTCGTGACGGTGTCGCCCGGTTTGCCCATGACCCGCACGATGCGGCCGGCCGTCGGGGCGACGAGTTCGCCGTCCTTGGTCTTGCGTTCCGCGAGGGCCAAACCCGCTTTCAGAGATTCGTACGGCACAGTGGCCAAGCCGCGCTCCGTCTCGGCCGCCAGCGCCGCCTTCTTCGCTTTGATCGACTCGGTCGATTGTTTTTTCTGGGCTTCCATCTTGAATTTGGTGGCTTCTGCGGCGACCCGTTCGGCATCGGCGGTGGCGCTGGCCGCTTCGAGTTGCTCGATTTCTTGCGGCGATGCATTCAGCATGCGAGCCCGCGCGAGGTCGTTGTCGTAACGTTTTTTCTGAAGGAGAACCGCTTTCACTTTCGCATCCAGCGCCAGTGTATCTTGGTCGAACCCGGCGGTGGCTTGCTTCGCTTCGGCGTCGATGTCGAGTAGCTTCGCGTCCCGGCTGTCGGCGATGGCCTTGCGAAGTTTCTCGGCTTCTTCGATCTGCTTTCGCAATGTGACCAAGCTCAACCCACGGGATTTCTCGCCCGAGAGTTCGCCGAGTTTCTGCCCCGCGGTCACGGTGTCGCCGACCTTCACTCCGATGGAAGCGATTTGATCACCCGGCACACCGTAGACGCTGATCAACCCACCCGCCGGTTGGATGCGGCCGAGGGCGTTCACTTCTTGGTCGGAACCTTGGCCGGTGCCGGTGCGCTTCTCGGGAGCGTCGGCCGGCTTCAACTTCATCGCGAACCAACCGACGCCGAGTGCCAAGCCGACGTTGGCGAGG
>JANOSQ010000143.1:0-1784 GCA_031415915.1 Fimbriiglobus sp.
ACCGTTCACCGGGTAAACGCCTAAAATTCAGGGACCTTATCGCTCAATTTCACATATTCGAGTCGAATTTGTCTCAAATATGTATGTTCGGAACTCGAAATCGCCTGAAAAACAGCGGCAAAACCCAGTGAACGGTTACGAAAAATTGATCGGGCAACTGCACTATCGGTCTTCCAAGGCGAAGTTGGCCGCGATGGGCCTCGGGTTCGGACTGTACATCGCCAAGGGCGTGATGCACCGACACGGGGGGAACTTTACCTCACCAAGGCCAAGAACCCGCTGGAAGAGGCCGATTACGAAGTCATCTTCCACGGGCGGGCAGAACTCGGGCTCGCTTACCTGCGGGCCAACGCCAGCAGCCTCGGAGTGGTCATACTCGACTACACGATGCCGACGCCCAAAGGCGTTTCCGACAACGAGACCTTGGATGGCAAAGCCACCGGGCGTTGGCTGCTTCGCCAAGCCCGTGAATTGCTCGAAGCTTGCAGACTGCCGGTGATCGTGCTCACCAATCGCAGCATCCCGGTCGTGACCACGGAAATCGAAGAATTGACGCTGATGGAAATCGGCACTCTGATCCAAGTGCGCCACAAAACCCAGACTTCGACTCGGGACTTGGTCGCCCATGTGAATCACCTCCTCCGTTGATTCACGGGTCGGGCCGTTGCTGGGCCCGTATTCAAATGCGTGCCGGGCGTCCTCCCCAGACCGGGTCGCCCACCGCGCGGGGCGGCACCTGGAACCGTCGTATATCAAGATTGCGAGAAGTCCGCCGGCGAATGACCCTGCGGGGGCGATCCTCTTCCGAATCCGGGGTGTGGCATGTCCTTTTGGGATGCGGTGGCCGAACTGCCGACGACGAACGCCCTCTTCTTCGCCCTCGCCCTGCTCATCGCCTTCGGCTTCGAGTTCATCAACGGCTTCCACGATACCGCCAACGCCGTCACCACCGTCATCTACACCCGCACCCTCCGCGCCACCCCCGCCGTCCTCTACTCCGGCTTCATGAACTTCCTCGGCGTCCTCCTCGGCGGCACCACGGTCGCCTTCAGCATCGTCAACTTGCTCCCCGTCGATCTCCTCATCCAGTCGAACGAGCAGAGCGCGCGCCTCGGTTTGGTCATGGTGATGGCCCTGCTCTTCGCCGCCATCCTCTGGAACCTCGGCACTTGGTACCTCGGCTTGCCGGTGTCGAGTTCCCACACGCTCATCGGTTCGATCCTCGGCGTCGGCCTCGCCAACAGCCTCCTCACCGGCGTCGACGGCGTGAACTGGGCGAAAGCGCAGGAAGTCGGCCTCGGGTTGCTCCTCTCGCCGCTCATCGGGTTCGTCGCCTCCGCGCTGTTGCTGCTGGCGATGAAAGCAATCATCCGCGAACCGCGGCTGTACGCCCCACCCCGAGGGGACGACCGCCCGCCGCGCTGGGTGCGCGCCGTGCTGTTGACCACCTGCGGCGGTGTCAGCTTCGCCCACGGCTCGAACGACGGGCAGAAAGGGATGGGCCTGATTCTCCTCGTGCTCATCGGCTTCCTCAGCGGGCATTACGCGCTCGATATTTACGACGCCTCGAAAGTGGAACCGGCCCGCGCTGCGGTGGTGGAAGCGAAAGCGAAGCTCGATGCGGCCGGGAAGCTCACACCGCAACTCGCGGAGGACGCCGACGGGATCGCGAAGGGTTTGGAAGGCAAAAGCTCCTTCGCCGATCTGCCCGGCGACGAGCGCAAGAAACTCCGCGAGCGCTTCTTCCGGTTGTCGCAAGCGACGAAAGACAAAGTCTTCCGCGA
>JANOSQ010000144.1:0-4835 GCA_031415915.1 Fimbriiglobus sp.
ATTTCTCCGCAACCGTCAGCAGCGGTTCGGCTGCGAATGCCGGGAATGCGAGGGCGAATGCGAGGAAGGCGAATAGCGAGCGAAGCATGATGTGTCCTTGGTTGTTCTTTCTCCCCCTCTCCGCTTCGGCCGCTTCGGAGAGGGGGCCGGGGGTGATGTGTCCTTGGTTGTTCTTTCTCCCCCTCTCCGCTTCGGCCGCTTCGGAGAGGGGGTGACTCGGTGCGTGCCCTGTCGGCGTTTCATTGGAAGTCGCTGGTTGGAAAGTCAACTGTCATTCACGCATCTGGTTCAACAGGCTCGGACTCGCCGGATTGCGTTTCCGCAGTCGGTGTTGCATCCGCGATATCATCCGTGGGTGGAAGCACCGGGACCTCCCCGCTTTTCGCTTCTTTAACGGACGCCGCGCGTAAGGATTTACTCGCCGCGCGGGCGATCTTCTTCCGGGCGTCTTCGGCCTTCTCCCCCTCCATCACCTCGCGCTTGAGAACCTCGTTGACGAGAACCGCGCGGATTTGTTCGTTGTCGATCCGGACATCCGGCGAGACGCGGCGCAGTTCTCTGCGGATAACATCCAACACGGAATCCGCGAGCACGATTGCGCCCAAGAAGAATCTACTCAGTGCTTGTTTCTGGGTGTGGTAATCGCCGAGAGCGGAACGCTGCCAGCCTTCTTTGCACCAGAGGTAAATCGTCTCGAGATCCCCTTCCGCTTTCGGATTGAGAGTTGACAAATCGATGTCGACGACGAGTTCTTGACCGATGGGCTTGGTGAACAGGACGTTGTAAATGCGCCAGTGAATCCCGTTGGTGAGCAACACCCAATCGACGCCTTGATTCGTGGCGTAATCCACGGCTTGTTTGACGTGAGCATCTTTAAGTTCGATGCCGATGGCTTTGACTTCGATCAGCGTGGACAGTTTGCCGTCGAGCTTGATGGCGAGATCGCAATACGTCCCGCGAATGGCAAACTCCGAGGTGAGCTCGGAATACTTGTCGTACCCGAAAATATCCGCCAGCATGTCTTTCACGATGGTGACGGTGTCCGTCTCACCGACGTCTCGATCTTTAGCACCGGCGAGTATTGGCTGATATCGCTTGACGCCATTCACCAAGCGCTCGCTGACTTTCTTCGGTACGTTTGCCATGGTGCCGCCAAGTTGGTGTTTCTCAAACCTGCAGACTCAACGACTCACTCCGCCTTAGCTTCTTCTGCCTTCGCCCCACCACCACCATGTCCCTCCGCCGCTGGCGGGTGCGTCTCCTGCGTCGGCGCCTCCTCCGCAGCCTTCGGCGCTTCCGCAGGTTTCGGTTCCTCCGGCGGTTTGAAGAATGCCGCCAGTTGCGCGAAGGTGTTCAGCGCCGCCTTGCCCTGCTTCTGATCGGTGCTCAGCTTCGGTAGCGGCTTGGGCTTGCTCGGCTTCGGCGGCGGGAGGGGTTGGGCCGGGGGTTGATGCTGCATCGGTTGCGGAGGGCCACCCGGGCGCGGGCCGCGCGGGGGGAACTGGCGACCACCACCGGGGCCGCCCGGGCCGCGACCTTGTCCCTGACCCTGTTGCGGTGGGCCACCGTGGCGGGGCTGGAAGCCGCCGCGGTCGCCGGCGGGACGCTGCTGACCTTGATCGCGCGGTGGGCCTTGGTCGCGCGGCTGCATTGACGGGCGGTCGCGCATCGGTTGGCGTTCGCGCGGTTCGGGCGGCTTGCGCTCTTGGCCCGGTTGGATCATGCTCAGCGAGACGCGCTTGCGGTCGCCGTCGACCGTCATCACCCAGACGGGCACCACGTCGCCGACGCTGACCACGTCGTACGGACTCTTGATGAAGCGGTTCGCCATCTGGCTGATGTGGATGAGGCCGCTGTCCTTCAATCCCACATCGACGAAGGCGCCGAAGTCGACGACGTTGAGGATTTCCCCTTTCAACTCCATGCCCGGCTTCAAGTCTTCGAGCTTCAATACCCCCTTGCGGAAGATCGGCAGCGGGCGATCCTCGCGGATGTCGCGGCCGGGGCGGGCGATGGCATCGAAGATGTCGCGCACCGTCGGGCCGCCGACTTTGAACTCGTTGGCGATGGCCTCGGGGTTCTGCGCCCGCAGCTTGTCGCCGATGTCGGCGAGCTTGGTTTTGTCGGCGAGGTCGGTCGCCGTCATCTCCATCCCCGTCAGCACCCTTTGGGCGATGGGGTAGCTCTCGGGGTGAACCCAGGTGTTGTCGAGCGGTTCGGCGCCGTCGCGGATTTTCAGGAACCCGGCGGCTTGGGTGAAGCGCGCTTCGCCCATCTGCGGGACGCTCTTGAGCGCCTCGCGGCTCTTGAAGGGGCCGTTCTTCTTGCGGTACTCGACGATCTCGCGGGCCACGAGTTGGTTCAACCCGGAGACGTGCCTCAGCAGCGGGATGCTGGCGGTGTTGACATCGACGCCGACGGCGTTGACGCAGCTTTCGATGACCGCTTCGAGCGATTCCTTCAAATGCTTCGGGCGGATGTCGTGCTGGTAGAGGCCGACGCCGACGTGCTGCGGGTCGATCTTCACGAGTTCGGCGAGCGGATCCTGCAAACGCCGGCCGATGCTGATGGTGCCGCGGGCCGTGGCGTCGAGGTCGGGGAACTCTTCTTTGGCGATCGGCGAGGCGCTGTAATCGCTCGCCCCGGCTTCGTTGACGATGACGTAGGCGAGGTCGGCCGGCGCTTCGCCGAGACCTTCCAAACTGATCTTCGGCGCGGCCGGTTTCGGCGGGGTCGCGGGGGCCGTGGGCGTCTGCACGCTCGGCGTCGCCGGCTCGCTCGGGGTTTCGGTGGTCGTGGTGCCGGGGGCATCGGTGACGCCGGCGGTCACGGTCTCCGAGAGGAGGACGCCGACATCGACGGTCGTGGTGGACGGCATCGCTTCGAGTACGGAGGCCGGGACTTCGGACGTGACGCTGACGTGATGCTCCGCCGAGATCGGGTGCGATTCGACGGCGACATCCGGCAACACCGCTTGCGCCGGACGCGGGTTGATGCGGCGCTCTTCGAAGTCGGCGATCAAGTCTGCGACGATCTGTTCCGTCTCCCGGCAGCCGGTGCCGTTGCCGATGGCGACGATCGAAATGGAATGCTTGCGGATGAGTTGCTCGAGTTTGCGTTTCGCCTCGGCGACCTTGTTCTCGGGCGGGTGCGGGTAGATCACGCCGTCTTCGAGGACGTCGCCGGTGGGGCCGAGCACGGCGACCTTGCAGCCGGTGCGCATGCCGGGGTCGATGGCGAGCACCGTCTTGCTGCCGAGGGGCGCGCGGAGTAGGAGGCTCTTCAGATTGCGGGCGAAGATTTCGACGCCGTGCTCTTGGGCGAACTCGGACATCTCCCGGCGGATTTCGCGTTCGAGGCCGGGCAGTACCAAGCGGTCGAGCGCGTCCTCGACGACGGGGAAAAGGAACTCGCGGTGGGGGTGATCGGCCAAGGGGAGGTTGCGAAGTGTGATGTCTTTGGCGCGGGGGCCGTCCCATTCGAGCTTGGAGCGGATGATCTTTTCGTGCTCGCCGCGGTTCACCGCGAGGATGCGGTGCGGGGGCATCATCCGCACCGGCTCTTTGAATTGGAAGTAGTCGCGGTACTCGGAGCCTTTGCCTTCGGGCACCCCATCGGCCTTGGAGGTGACGATGACGGCGGTGTCGCGCAAGAACAAACGCAGCGGCCCGCGGACATCGGCGAGTTCGGCGATGATTTCCGCGAGGATGTGCCGGACGCCGGCGGTGACTTCCTCGACCGTGTGCAGCTTCTTCTCGGGATTCACGAGGCCCGGCAGCACCTCTTGCAAATTGTCCACCGCGGGGTCGCGCGTCCAGATGGCGACGGCCAGCGGTTCGAGGCCCTTCTCTTTGGCGTCCGACGCGAGCGAGCGCTTCTTCGGTTTGTACGGGAGGTACAAGTCTTCGAGTCGCTTGGGGTGATCGGAATCGAGGATCGCTTTGACGAGGTCGTCGTTCAACCGGCCTTGGCCCGCGATGCTCTTCAAGATGGTTTGCTTGCGCTCGGCCATCGTCCGCAACACGCCGACGCGCGTCTGCACCCGCCGGATCATGTCTTCGTCGAGGCCGCCGGTGCGCTCCTTGCGGTAGCGCGTGATGAACGGGACCGTGTTGGCTTCGTCGAGCAACGCGACCACCGCTTCGACCTGCACTTTGCGGATCTGCAAATCCTGGGCGATGCGCGACAAGTCCTGCGATTGCGGGGCCGCGGGTACGGTCGGTACCGGTTGCGGTGGCAGCGCGGGCACGGCCGGCGAGGGCGTCGGTTCGGGGACCGGCGACGCCGGTGCCGAAGGCGTATCCGGGTTCACCGGCACCACGACGGGATCGCTCGGCGGCGCGACGGGCTCGAGCGTGGGCGGCGGGGCCTCGGCCGGTGCGGAGGGGGCCGCGACCGGTTCGGGCGGCGGCGCCGTCGCTTCGGGGGTCGGCTCTTCGGGCGGGTTCGGCGCGGGTTCGGTGGAGTTCATGCGAACGTCCGTAGGGTTGCTGCGTGGGCGCGAGCGGGGAGCGAAGGATCGCTGCGAACGCAAGAGTGTCGAACCGGGCAGAAGGTTCGACCGGCCGGGATCAAAACAGTAGGAATTGCAGTATGTGCTACGGGAATCCGGGGCCGGGGCAAGGTTTGCCGGAGGGCGAATCGAGTCGCGCTACCCCCCGACTTTCAAAGTTTGACCGCAAGCTCCTGCGTACCAGTTAGGCGAGCGGCAGGAGGTAGCCTACCCAATTGAGGTTTCCGAAACGAGCTCGGCATGAGACGATGGGCAATTCACCCGTCACCCATCTTCTGAGGACGGAGTCATGGACGACTCGAAAGTCGCACCGATCGATGCG
>JANOSQ010000145.1:0-10076 GCA_031415915.1 Fimbriiglobus sp.
TCACACCGCGAAGCCGTGCTGCTCGCGGTGGTAGGGGCCGTCGTAGTTCTGGGTGCTCTTGTGCGGTTCGAAGCGGCCGTCGCTGGCGACCGGTTTCACGCGGGCTTCCAACGCCGCCATCTCCGCCGCCGTCATCGGCGCGAACGTGCGGCCGAGTTCCAGATCCTGATCGAGCACCTTCTCCGAATCGATGCCGACAACGAGCGTGCTGATCGGTTGGCTGAGGGCGTAGCGGCGCGCTTCGGTGACTGTGCAGATGTTGGCGCCCATCATCACGCCGCCGGCGGTGATGTTGCCGCCGCCCAAGCTCTTCATGCCGATGGCGCCGATGTTCCGCTCTTGCAACTTCGGCAACACCTCGCGGATGCTGCTGCGATACCACGTATCACAGACGTTGATCGGCAGTTGCACCGTGTCCCATTCGTGCAGCGGCAGCATCTTCAAGAAGATGTGCGGCGACTTGTGCCCGGTGAAGCCGATGAACCGAACCTTCCCGGCCTTTTGCGCTTCGAGCGCCGCCGCGAGCGCCCCGCGTTCGACGATCCAGTCCGGGTCGTTGTCGTAGTTGATCTCGTGGAACTGCCAGAGGTCGAGGTAATCGGTGCGCAGGCGCTTCAACGAGTCTTCCAAGTGCTGCTTCGTCCCGGCCGCATCGCGGGCGCAGTTCTTCGTCATCAGGAACACGTTCTTCCGACGCCCACCTTCGGCCAGCGCCCGGCCCATCAGCTCTTCGCTGCGGCCCATGTGGTAATCCCAAGCGTTGTCGAAGAAGGTGAACCCTTCGTCGGCGGCGCGTTGGGCGAGTCGGATGGCCGCATCGTCGGTGTTCTCCGGTTGGGCGAAGTGCCAGCCGCCGAAGCAAAGGTGGGAGACGGACGCTCCCGTGCGACCGAGGATGCGAGTGGGCAGGCTCATGATTGACCTCGGTGGGGAGAATTCTCGGAGCGTTCGTTATCGGCAAGTTATCGATCCGGTGGTCGGCGGCGAGTGTCGCGACGCGGTCACCCGGGCCGCAATTCCAGCATGGTGCAACTTCCCAAATCGAGTTCCTCGTCGCCGAAGGTGAGCACCCGCGCCCCGAGGCCGCAGACCAGCCCGGCATCGGCGCTCGTCCAATCGACCAGTTCGCCGAGGGCCAGGTCGTCCCCTTCGCGGGAACTACCGGGGTAGAGCAGCGGCAGGGTCACGGTGTGCGTGGTGCCGTCGGCCAACTTCAGCCGGGCCGTGCGGAAAGCGAGGTCGAGAAGGTGCTCCGATTTCTCCAACCGCAGCGTGCGGACATCTTCGAACGGGATCCAGACGTACTGCCGGCCGAGGAAGACTTCGAGTTGGGCGGCGAAGCGGTCGTCCGAATCGCGGAGTGCCGTGAACTCGCGCCCATCGACGAACCCGCTGATTTCCGGCGCGAGCGCGTCGGCGCGGTCGAGCCAACGGGTCGCTTCGTCGGTGCGACCGCGCTGCTGGCTCAGAGCCGCATTCCACCGGCAGCGCACATGCCGGGGCGGATCGTGGAGGAACTCGGGTCGCCGCAAGCGCGGGAAGCGCCGACTCTCGGCGCGGAGCACGTCGCGGAAGGCCCGCTTCGACGCGGGCCAGTTCGGCGATTCGCTTTCGACCAATCTCAAGTGCCGAGTCGCGTCCGCCGTTTCCCCGGCCAGCACGAGGAGTTCGAAGAGGAACAAGCGCGCGGGGGAATCGTCCGGGTGATTCTCGATGGCGATCCGCTGCAAGCTCAGCGCATCCGCGAGGCGACCGTCATCCAAGGCCTCGCGCGCGGCGGTCATACGCCCCACCAGCGGGCGATGGCCCAGCCCGTCGCCACGAGCGCGAGAGTCGTCACGAGCCCGAGCGAGAACCAGAGGATCGGGGGTCGCCAATTCTCCGCGGGGCGGAGCACCGTGTTCGCGTTCGGCTCCTCGGTTATCCTCGGCAGTTCGTTCGTCGGCTCGCCATCGCTGAAGCCCGTGACGGGGGCCAACCGCGATTGTTCGAGCAGCCGCAGCAGCCGATTGAAAGTACGCAGCGGAGCCAGTTCCGTTTCGATCTCAGCGGCCGACGGGCGATCCACGGGATCTTTGGCCAGCATGCGGTTCATCAGCTGAATCAACGCCGGCGGCACATTCCCCGAATCCGGCAGGGCCGGAATGCCCAGTTCGATGTGGGCCTTCATCTTCGCTTGGGGCGACATCTTCGGCCCGCCGAAGGGCGCCCGCCCCGCCAGCATTTGGTAGAGCGCGCAACCGAGGCCGTAGCAATCGACCTTGTCCGTCACCGATGTGGCGTCGACCCATTGCTCGGGGGCCATGTAGTCGTGCGTGCCGAGGTAGGTGATCCCCGTCAAGCGGCCGTCGGGTCGCCCGGCCGCTTCGGCTGTGAGGGCCAACCCGAGGTCGAGAATCTTCACGACCGCATCCGAGGTCAGCATCAGATTCGACGGTTTCACATCCCGGTGGACGATGCCCTCCGCGTGGAGGTGGGCCAACCCCGCGGCCGCTTGCCAAGCGATCTCCACGGCATCGCCGACCGGGAGCCGGCCGACCGATTGAACGAGGCGGGCGATGTCGACGCCGTCGAGCAACTCGAGGGCGAGGAACGGGATGCCGTCGATTTCTCCCGCGTCGGTCGCCCGGACGATGTTGGGGTGTTGGAGCTTGGCGATGACCTTGGCTTCGCGGTCGAAGCGCTCCCGGTACTCACGGTCCACCAGCATCGGGGAGGGGAGCACTTTCAACGCGACGACGCGGTCGAGTTTGGTGTGGCGGGCTTCGTAGACGGCGCCCATACCCCCGCGGCCGATGAACCGGAGGATGCGGTAGGGGCCGATCCGCTCGGGAACGCTGGGCGGGTCGGGGACGGTATCGGCACCGCCGCCCGAGGTGATGGGTAAGACGGCGGCGCGCCGACAGATCTCGCACGCGGCTAGGTGCCCGGCCACGGACGTGCGATCCGCGGGGGGCAATCGACCCTCGTGATAGCTTTGGATCAGATCTTCGTTCAAACAGTCAGTCGCCCGCACAACGCCCCCCGGTGGGAATTCGACGTCGATGCGGCATTATATCGGGAAAGGTGCGGGAAATGCCAGCGGAGATGACACGACGTTGCTGTGGCCTCCGCGAAATGGATTCTGCCCGCCGGGGTTACAGCTTCACCACGCTCCCCGCCCGGATCGACTCCTCGCAGGCTTCGATCATCTTTTGGGCCGTGATCGCATCCGCGAGCGAACTCAACGGCGGAGCGCCCAGTCGCAGGCAATCGACGAGGAAATGCTTCACCTCGTTCGCGACACTTCCGGCGTACGCCGTGTACGTCTGACTGTGAACCAACCCCGGTTTGATCTCGACGTGGTCGCGGTAGCTGTAACGCGTACTCCCGGCGGTGCCGATGACTTTGACCATGACGGTCCACGGGTCGGCCGCGTGATCGTCGGCGGCGAAGCTGGCGCAGAAGTGGGCCAGCGCCCCGTTCTTCAACCGCATCTGCACCATGGCGATGTCCTCCTCTTGGTACTCCTTGTAGTGGAGGCTCGCCTTCATGGCGCAGAGTTCGACCGGCGCGCCGACGAGGTAGAGCAGGATGTACGAGTGGTGCGTGAGGATCTGCCGGACGACGCCCGGATAGCGCTTGGCCACCTCTTCGGGGTGGTGGATGTTGTACATGACGTACGCGCTCACGATCTTGCCGAGGTCGCCGCCGTCGACGAGTTCGCGCGTGCGGATCATGCTGCTTTCGTAGACGTAGTTGTGCCCCGGCAGCACCGTCAGCCCCTTCGCGTCGGCGAGGGTTTTCATCTGCTGAATCTCATCGACGCTCATGCCGACGGGCTTCTCGACGAGGACGTGCTTGCCGTGGTTCAACGCCAACAATGTGTATTCGAGGTGCGATTCCAAATTGGTGAGTACGAAGACGGCGTCGATGGCCGGATCCTTCACCAACTCTTCGGGACTTGCGTAGTTCTTGCAACCGAAGTCGGCGGCGCGGGCTTTGGCTCGGTCTTGGCTGCGGTTCCACAGACCGACGAGTTTCGCACCGGGCACCTTCTTCACGGCGGCGGCGTGGAGGATGGCGATGTCGCCGGCGCCGATGAACCCGACGCCGATGGTCTCTTTGGTGATGCTGGCCATGTCTGCTTCCGGGGGAATTAGCTTTGGCGGGTCGGGAACGGCTGGGCGCTGTTGGCGGTGGCGTCGTACTTCTTCAGTTCCGCATCGTCGGTCACGGGTTCGAGCACCGCGGCGAAGTCATTGATGTCGTACCAGCCACCGTCGGCGAAATCGACGACCGCGCGGCCGCTGTAGTTGATGGTGACGACCCGGCCGATGCGGATCTCGAAGCGCGCGAGGTCGGCGCGGACACCCGGCCGCACACGGACGCGGCGATCGGTCCATTCGCGTTTGAGGGCGTCGACAATGTCGAATTCGGGGAAGCGCATCAGGCAGCATCCGGGATGGACGGCGGGAGTGTCGGCATCGTTTTGAGCAGCGCCTTCAAGACGGCGTTGACCGTTTCCGATTCGCGAAACACCGCGGCCACTTCCGGTTCCAGAATGATGACCCTACCTCCGATTTGCATTACCGAAGCGAACCGGTTGGGCTGCGCTTGGCTGTAGTCGAAGTCGTAGTCGTCGTCAGGTTTGTCATTCATGGAGATACCCCAAGCCTTTTATTCACACGTCCGCAGCCGGTTGCATCACTGTAGGACGTCCAACGCACAATCGAAATCTGCCGGTCTGGTTTGAGTTCCTTCAGTTCTGCTAGTTGCTCCGCGGTGCAAACCGGGTTCTTCCACAGAAAGACGTTGACCGACTCGAAAGCCGGAGATGCAAACAATTCTCGATAGTCGGCGAATGGCGTGACCCCTGCCGAGAAATCCTCCATGTAGGTCTCGTTGTATTCGCCGAATTCGAAGATTTGCAAATTCGGAAAGCATCTTGAATGGGTTAGGTTGGCGATAAACCCTTGGTGGTCATAGCCAGTGTCGATGTTCAGATGCCGGATCGGGTGGCTCACAACGCTGAAGAAGTCGGAGTTGGGCGCAGAGGGAGTAGTGAGACTTTCGAGTCTAGGCGCTTTTGCCAGAATTTTGGCGAGTACTCCATCTTCCTCGTAGCTTTCCGCGACAATGGATCTGTTATGATCCGTCGCTTTGGTTTGTTCAATCGAAAGGAGTAGGAGATTGGGAAATGCCACTGAGCAATTGGCGATCTTTGACAGATCCCAATTCCGTGTTCCATTTGCCCCTCCATCCGGTCCAGACATCTCGAGAGAAGCAAAGGACTCTGCGACGCTCGCCTCGGCGACTGTATCGAGCAAATCAGCGAATGACTCTCCCAAGTAGTCGCCGTAGTAAGTGACATACTTCTGGTTGTGAACCGTACGAACTGTCAACCGTTCAAATCCAGAGGCGTAGGGATCCGAATCAATCCTCGATGCGATGCGATTTTGAAGCTCGAGCAATCGATCCATGGCGGTCACCCCCGAAATACCTGCGGCCCGCGCGCCGGCGGGTCGAAATCCAACCGCTGCAAAAATTGGAGTGCGTCCGCGGCGCCGAATTCGCGGTCCATGCCCGGATCGTGCCAATCGACGGCCACCGGCCCATCGTAGCCAATCTCGTTGAGCGTGCGCAGGATCGCGTCCCAGTCGATGCCGCCGCGGCCGGGGCTGCGGAACTGCCAACCGCGGCGCGGATCGCCGCTCGGCCAATAGCCCGACAGCAACCCCGCCCGACCGTTGAGGGTCAGCGTCGCGTCCTTGGCGTGGACGTGATAAATGCGATCCGGGAATCGTCGCAGGACCTCGATCGGTTCGACCCCCTGCCAGTGGAAGTGGCTCGGGTCGAAAGTGAAGCCGAACTCCTCCCGGCCGTGGAGGGCGTCGAGCACGATCTCGGCGGAGTGCAAATCAAAAGCCATCTGACCGGGGTGGATTTCGCAGGCGAAGCGCACCCCGCAGTCGCGGGCCACGTCGAGGATCGGGTTCCACTGCTTGGCGAATTGCTTCAGAGCCTCGGCGATGACCGCCGGTTTGGGGGCCGGGTAGCCGCCGACGTACGACCAGATCGGCGAGCCGGTGAACCCGCTGACGACCCCGGCCCCGAGTTTCTCGGCGAGCCGGAAGGTCGCCATCATCTCCTCGGCGGCGCGCTGCTGCACCTTGGCCGGTTGGCCGTCGCCCCAAACGTAATCGGGCAGGAGTGTCTCATGGCGTTCGTCGATCACATCCGAGACCGCTTGGCCGACCTTGTGGTTGGCGATGACGGTCGCGTGCAAATCGTGCCGGGCGAGCAGTTCCAGCCGGCCGGGGCAGTAGCTTTCGTCGCTCAGGCCGCGCTGGACTTCGAGGTGATCCCCCCAGCAGCAGAGTTCGACGCCTTGGTAGCCCCAGTCGCTCGCCTTCGCGGCGAGGGAATCGAGGGGCAGATCGGCGAACGGGCCGGTGAAGAGCAGAATCGGACGGGGCATATCCGTTTCCCCGGGAGATGAAGATCAATCAAAAATCGATTCACCGCAGAGAATGAAGAGTACGCGGAGGAAACGAACAACAATGATGCCACCCAAGCTTGTTTGTCTTCTCCGCGTACTCTTCATTCTCTGCGGTGAATCGTTTTATCTTCGGATTAGACTATCGGCGGGGCCGGGGGGATCATCGGTGGCACCGGCGATTGCGGGGCTTCGGCCGCTGGCGACACGGCCGGAGCCGGCGGCGCTGAGACCGTCGGCAGCGATACCGAACCGGCCGGGCCGGTCGATGCGGGAGGAGCCGGCGGTGGGGCGAGCGCCGGGGTCGGTTGCTCTTCGATGTAGACTTCGTCCAGCTCGACTTCGTCCACCTTCTTGCGCATCAGCAGGTAGATCATGGTCGAGGCCGACCAGAAGTAGCTGTAGCTGAAGCCGATCATGAGCAGGAAGACCAGGATCATCCAGAAGGTGACCATGCCGGCGCCGGCTTCGTTCCACCACGTCATGTCGTCGCGGTACGCCTTGTCGGCATCGGGGTTCACCGGGGCGTAATCCCTGCGGACGGACTTCGTTTTGTCGTCGACGACGAACGCCGGCTCGACTTCCGCCGGGCTTCCCTTCAGCATCAATTCCTGCCAGCCGAGCGACTTGGGGCTGTAGACGAACAGGAAGTCCGGCTTGCGCGAGGTCGCCACGGCCGACGACGGTTGGCTCACGGCCCACTTGCCGAGGTAGACCATGAGGCAGCCGACGACGATGACGAGGAACGTCACCGCGGCCCCGTAGACGACGGCGACGATGGTGTACCAGAGGTACTGCCACGGCGCTTGGAAGACGTAGTTGTAGCTGCGGCTGAGGGCGTCGAAGGTATCCGAGCCTTCGGTGCTGATGGTCGTGTACATCATCGGGTAGCCGACGAGACCGATCAGCAGGATCGCCATCACAATGCCGCCCAAGATGACGAGCGGGAATCCGAGACCGTAGAGCAGGATGTCGCCCACGATCGGGATCAGCGCAACCGCCCCGTAAATCGACATGATGAACACGATCACGGCGATGATCAGCAGCGGCACCAGTGGCGAGAGCAAGTACGAGACGTACCGGTTGGCGACGAATTGGAACGCCTGCTTCAGCGTGATGCGATCCTTGCCGCCGAACTGCACGGCGGCGATGCGGGTGATGATGCCGCCGAAGAACGCCCAAACGGCGAAGCTCCAGAGCAGGCAGAGCAGGAGGTAGAGCCGAGTTTGCGTGCTGGCGTCCGGATCGATGATCTTGGTGACGATGATGAAGAGCTTGTACAGCGGCTCGACGAGGACGGGGATCTGCGAGAGCAGGTACGTTTTGACGGCTTCGCCCCAGATGGCGGACGGGGCGTCGGCGAGCTTGGTGGCGAAGAGGAAGGGGTTCTCGCCGCGGAATTCATCCCACGGCATGGTGCGGAGCTTGCCGCCCTTCCCGGCGAGGGAATGCAGCGTTTCCCACTGCTTGTGGTCGCGCTCGAACTGGGTTTGGGCGGCGTTCTTGTAGTACGCTTCGACTTCCTCGGGCTTGTCGGTTTTCGGCTTATCGACCTTCTTCTCCATGGTCTTGTTGCTGTACGCGTCGGTGTCGCGCACCGGCTCGGCGTAGTAGAAGACCGTGGAGAGCAGGTACCAGCCGAACGACATCACCAGGATGCCGGCGGCGGCCACGAGCAGCTTCCGCGGGTCGAGGGCGACTTGGAAACTCTTGAAGATTTCCGTCCACTGGTAGTCCTTGCGGACGGGTGCAGCGGATGGTTCGACTCGCCCCTCGGCCATGCTATCTCCTCAGTCGGGGACATGTTCGCCCGGTGCGGCCGCATCGGGCCGCGCGTAGGTGGGAATATATGCGGCCCCGTGGAAGCTGGCAATCGGGGAGGGAGTTGGTGGATTCGTTCCCGTGGCTCACTGCCGGGGTTAGTTTGTGCGGAGTCGGCTC
Organism: Fimbriiglobus sp.; assembly: GCA_031415915.1. Classification (GTDB taxonomy): domain Bacteria; phylum Planctomycetota; class Planctomycetia; order Gemmatales; family Gemmataceae; genus JALHQU01. The sequence goes on from JANOSQ010000145.1 coordinate 8,420, forward strand.
GTCAGAGCCGGATGCGTGAGCGACGTTTGCTCGTGTCTGATGGAAGCAATTGTCACCGGCAGCAAAGCTCGAACGTCGCTTACGCGTCCGGCTCTGACGAGCCGTTTTTGCGCAAGCGGCGAAATTCACAACCGCGTCCCTTCGCCGTTCGGCGGTATTTCCGACGAACCCGCGCAATCCCGCGGATATGAAATTTTTGTGTTCGATAGCTTGCCCCCTTTCGAGCGTCTATACTCTGTCAACGAATCGGCGACCGGGGCGCAAGCTTCCGGGTCGGCTCCATTCCCAGGACACCTGCGGATTCCACAATCCCCCGAGACGACGGCATTGATGACTCGACCGGGCCGCGATTTGGTGCGACGATGACGGAACGCTTATCACCGTCGGGAACCGTTCGCCCCGTCCCGCGCGCCGCGGAACCGATCGCCCGTTTCTCCTGCCACGGATTCTCCCCCGACTCCTCGCACCACACCCCGCTGCCCGACGTGCCCCAAGCCCTCCTCGCCCGCCCCACCACCGAGCACCCCCGCGAAGCGATCCTACCGCTTCCCCAAGAGCGGGCCGCGCGGCGCTTCCACGCGTGGCGCACAGAACCGGATCGGCGCCCCGCGTTCGCGATACCTTCGCCCACTCCGATCGCCGCCGCCTTGGCCTGCCCCGATCTCTTCCTGCTCGACACGCCCCTCGGCCAAGAGCGATTGCAAGCCATCGTCGATTTGATCGAAGGCGCCCGCACCGGTGGCCAGCGATTGGCGATTGTGACGTCGAACCCGGCGAATGCGAACGCCATCGTGCTCGCGCTCCCCGCTGACGGCATCGGGCGCGCCCGGGCCGCGTCCGAAACCGAATTGCCCCCGGTCGTCGCCCAGCAGACGGCGACGGCGATGGCTCAACGCGAGTGGGATGCCCGCCGCACGGGTTGGATGGCCCAGCGGCAACTGGCCGCGAAGCAACTGAATTGGTGGAAGGACTGGGATCGCCTCGCCGAACTGGAGCCGAGTGTACCCACCGACGCCGCGGCGCCCGAGCATGCGGACGTGGAAACGCGGAAAACCTTGGAAGCGCAACTGGCCCAAGCCCGCCCCCCCGCCGGGGGACTCAGCGGGTTGGTGAAAAAACTCTTCGGCGGAGCGAAAGTCGACCCGCAAATCGCGACCCTCGAGGCGAAGTTGCGGGAGCTCGGTGCGGCCGCCGAGATTCGCAGCCGGGAAATCGCGGACGATGTCACCAGAAAGCTAGCGATCCACGCCGGGCAACTCGCCCAATTTCAACTCCGGCGAGACGCGCTGACCGCGACGCGACCACGCTCGGATCGCGACCAACTCCAGACGATTCTGGCGGAACTCGACGCCAAGCTCGCCGAAGCCGATCGCCTCCCCACCGCACCTTCGCGTGAAACGATCCACGGACTCGCGGTCGTCGTCGGCCCCCTCGCGGCCCTCGATTGCGATCCCTTGTTCGCACCGACGCACCCGGAAGCCGAGCCGGCGTTCGACCGCGTCGTCTTCGCCGATGCCGAGGACTTGGGCGAAGCCGAGTTCTTCCGGGCCGCGCGCTTGGCCAACGCGTGGACGCTGCTCGGCAGTACCGACATCCCCCGCCCCGCCTACCGCAACGGCAAAGCGGGCCGCGGCGAATTCTTCCGCGACACCTTCGA
>JANOSQ010000146.1:0-2660 GCA_031415915.1 Fimbriiglobus sp.
CCGCCGGCGAGGAAGACGCGGATCGTCGGGTGGCCGATGGGGCCGTTGGGCAACGCATCGACCAAGCGCGGCACGGCCCGGTTGAAGAACGTCCAATCGTCGATGGTCGGCCGCTTCAACCCGGCGTGGAAGGCGATGGCCGGGATGTGGATCAACAAATTCGTGCTGCCGCCGAAGGCCGCGAAGACGGCCAGGGCGTTGCGCACGGCCCCGTCGGTGAGGATGTCCTTCGTGGTGATTCCGCGCTGCTGCATCGTCACGACCGCCTTCGCCGAACGCCGGGCCATGTCGAGCCAGATCGGTTGGCCCGACGGCGACAGCGCCGAGTGCGGCAAGCTCAGCCCGAGCGCTTCGCCGACGACCTGCGAAGTCGCGGCGGTCCCGAGGAACTGGCAGCCGCCGCCGGGGCTGGCGCACGAATGACACCCGGCCTCGGCCGCTTGATCGAGGGTGATCTCGCCGTTGGCGTAGCGGGCGCCGATGCTCTGCACTTTGCCCGTGTCTTCTTCGCCCGCTTCCCCCGCGAGCATCACGCCGCCGGGCACGAGGATCGTCGGGAAGTCGTGCTGGCTGGCGAGGGCCATCATCATCGCGGGCAGGCCCTTGTCGCAGGTGGCCACGCCCATGACCCCGGCCCGCGTCGGCAAGCTGCGCATCAACCGGCGCATCACCATGCTGGAATCGTTGCGGTACGGCAGGCTGTCGTACATGCCGGCGGTGCCCTGCGTCCGGCCGTCGCACGGGTCGGTGACCGCCCCCGCGAACGGGATCGTCTTCTGCCGTTGGAACTCTTCGGCCGCCGCCTTCACCAGCAGCCCGACCTCCCAGTGACCGCTGTGGAAGCCGAGCGCGATGGGCGAACCATCCTCGGCGCGCAGTCCACCGTGGGTGCTGAGGATCAGGAATTCCTTGCGGCCGAGCAGGGCGGGGTTCAGCCCCATGCCGACGTTCTGGCTCCAGCCGAAGAGGTCGCCGCTGGGGGAATGCCGGAGCAGGTCGTCGGTCAGCGGTAGCTTCCCCGCCGGCCCGCGCACGGTGGAAGTGAGGGTGTAGACGGAATCGTCGGCGGTCTCGACGAGTTCGGCGAAGGCAGTCATGGCGGGGCACTCAGCGCACGGGGGTGCGCCTATTGTGCGAAGTGGAGCGGGGTTTCAAAGTCGCCTTCGGCAACTTCAGCATCGCGCAACGGGCGTCCTTGGAAGAGGTCGTCAAGCGATTGAGCCTCAACGATGGGGATCAAGTTAAAGCCCCCATCCCCCGCAAACAATTCCCTTTATCCGGCTCAACCCGCCCAATCGGGTCGGCCGATACAAGTTGACAGGGGTTCGTCCGAGTTCGACGGAGTGGTGCCATGCGGAATCGATGGATGGCTCGCGGGGCCATCGCACTCCTGCTGGGTGGCGGGCATCTGGTGGCTCAATCGCCGACGGTGGCCACGGTTCCGGCGGCGCTCGCCCAACCGCGCCCCGCCGCTGACTCGCCCATCGTACTCATGCGCACCGCCGGCCAGCCCGACCGCCAGTTGAAGGTGTTGAGGCTCTCCAACTACCCGGACGGCGAGTCCGTCGCCGAGGTGCAAGACGCCCAGACCGGGCAGATCTTCACGCTGCCGGGGAAGGTCGTGGCCGCGCTGCCCAAAGCGGCGAACGCCGCGGCGCCACCGGTCATCGTCGCACCGCCCACGCCCGTGCCACCGTACACCCGACCGACTTTGTTCGCCCCGCCGCCCGCGAAACCGATCGCACCGACGGCGCCGAAGTTGGACGAACCGCCGATGCCGAAGGTCACGTACATCCCCGCTCCGGAGCCGACTCCGAAGGCCGAAGAGAAGCTGCCGCCCGCAATTCCCCCTCCCGCAGTGGTTCCTTCGCCGGGTGCTTCTCTCGTTTGGCGCCCGCGCCCGGCCGAGACTCCTGCGCTCGGCCCCATCACCCCCGTCGAAGCGCCGAAGCCCGACCGCTGGCAACCCGCGAAGCGGATGAATCTGCAATCCTCGCTATCGCCGGTGACGCGAACCATCGTCCGGGCGACGCACCACACCGGGCACGACGACGACGATCCCCCGGCCGTGCGCGTGTTGAAACCCAGCGTGATGGAAGAGCGCGCCGAACTGCTCCCCGTCGCTTACTACCGCACCGTCGAATCGCAGATCCGCGAGGAAACGCAAGGGTACGTCTACGATCTCGGCGCGGCCCTGAGGCCTTCCATCCGCGAAGACGCCGCGATCTGCTTGGCCGAGAGCCGGTACGGCGGTCGGCGCGAAGTGAAAACGGTGCTGGCGAAGGCGGCCATCGCCGATCCGGCCCCGAGCGTGCGGGCCAAGTGCATCGAGCTGCTCATGCGACTCGGCTACCACGACCCCGAGTACATGGAGTACCTGCAAAGCGCCAGCGTGCCGGGCGAAGCCCCGACGCTCGTGCGCACCGCCGCGAAAGAAGCGCTCGCGAAGTTGGCGCCCCGGAAGTATTGACTCGTCAGGAGTCCTGCTCCTCCCCCATCAGCAATGCCAACGACTTCTTGCGGTCGCTCAGAAAGCCGCGCGTCACGAGGTAGTGCTCGGTTTCCTCGTAGGCCACTTTGCGGATGCCGGCGCCGTCCAACTTGTAGATGCACGCATCCGGGTAAGCCATGATGATCGGCGAGTGCGTGGCGATGACGAA
>JANOSQ010000147.1:0-3315 GCA_031415915.1 Fimbriiglobus sp.
GCGGGAAAGGGGTGTGCAAACCGAAATGGGTCAAGGCATTCTTCTGGACCCACAAGCGTCAGCGCGTGGGTGCGGCGAGGTGGGCAGTCTCCTCCACTCACCCACGCGCTGACGCTTGTGGTTCCAGAAGAATGCCTTGACCAATTTCGGTTGGCACACCCCTTTCCCGCAATCCCACTAGCGGACTTTCCGGCCCCTCGCTATTCCCCTGCCGGAGTCCGGATGCACGGGGTGTGACGCAGCATGGGAATTCCGGTTCGGATCCTAGTCACCGCGCTCGTCGGCATCGGCTTGGCGTCGGTTAGCCGCGCCGCGGAGATCCCCAAGGATCTGCCGCAGTACGACTTGAAGATCAAGCTCGACACCGGCGCGCGCTTGGCGACGGTGCACCAAAAGACGACGTGGACGAACCGCTCCGACCGACCCACCAAACAACTCCAGTTCAACTTCTACCCGCATTACAAAATCCCCGACGGCGACTATTTCCTCCTCGCCAAGACGCTCGAACTGCTGCGACAGAACCCGGACGACGGCATCGATCGCCGCGGTCGCCACGGGCAAATTCGAGACATCGCTTGGGCCAATCCGCGCGGCGAGAAACAGCGCTTGCGTTACTCGTACCGCGAAGACAATGCCTCGGCTCTCACCGTCGATCTGATCGACGAAGTGCAACCGGGGCAGAGCGTCACGGTCGAAATCGACTGCACCATTCAGATCCCGCAGAAACAAGGGCGTTGGGGCCAGTGGGGCGGAGTCACCTTCTTCACCTACGCCCTACCGACGCTGGCCTATCACGACGGCGCCGGCTGGCACGCCATGCCGTTCGTCCCTTGGCACCAACCGTTCTGGAACGAGGCCGCGCATTACCGGGCGACCATTGAATTGCCCGAGGACCAGTTGCTCGGCTGCTCGGCGACGGTTGCCACGGAAGCCCGGCAGAACGGTTGGAAGACCATCGCCATGAAGCCGTTCGTGGGCCGCGATTTCGCCATGACCGCCAGCGCGGAGTACAAGGAATTCAAGCGCGCCGCCAAGCTGTCCGACGGTCGAACGATTCAATTGCGCTGCCTCGCCTACGCCAAACACGCCTACTACGCGGAGGAAATGTTGATCCTCGCGGAAGAAGCGCTCGCCCAGTATTCCAAGTGGTTCGGCCCCTACCCTTACGACCAATTCACCATCGCCGAATCGTTTTTCGGTTGGAACGGGAACGAATCGGCCGGGCTCGTGATGATCGATGAGCGCGTCTTCGACATGCCCAAGCTCGCACGCGGGTACGTCGAATACTTGCTCAGCCACGAGATCTGTCACCAGTGGTGGTACAACCTCGTCGGCACCAATGGCTACGCCGAAACGTTCATGGATGAAGGCCCGGCCACCTACTTCACGCACAAATACCTCGACCTGAAGCGCGGCAAGAACAACGACTTCGTCGCCTGGCCCGCGGAGGCGTGGTTCGCCCCGCACATCCGCCGGGAGAACTATCGGTTCGGGTCGATGTACGGGGCCATCCGCCGCCACGAGATGTACCCCGCGGCCGGGGCACTGCCTGAGTATGGCAACCTGTTCAACCTCTTCACCGGGGCGTACGACCGCGGCTCCAAGTTCTTCGGGATGATCGACGACCGCCTCGGCGAAGCGGGATCGCTCGAATTCTTCCGCGGGATCGTGTCGAAATACTCGTTCAAGGTGATCTCGGCGAAAGCGTTCCAAGGGGAACTCGAAGAGTACACCGGCAAGAAGTGGGACGAGTTCTTTCAGCGCTACCTCCACGAGCGCGGCATGGCCGACTGGGCGGTGGATCGTGTGACCATCGACGGCAAGCGCGGCCCGGCCGTGGGCCGCAAGCGCGGCGACACGATGCCGGTGGAGGGGCAAGGCTACCGAGTCGAGATCATCGCGAAGCAACGCGGCGAGTACGACGAGCCGACGACGATGGGCTTCCGCTTCGCCGGGGAGCCGGGCTTCCCGATCCGTATCCCGCTACCACCGACCGGGCAGACGCTGAAGTTGCCGGAGTACGAGGCGACCGTGGAACCGGACGGGCCGAACCGCAGCCGGATCACGATCACGCTGCCGCGGAAGCCGGTGGATGTGGTGATCGACCCGGACCGGGTATTGCTCGACGCGAACCCCGGCGACAACTCGTGGGATCGCACGCCGAATCTGACCTTCACGCCGCTGTACACCTTCTTGAACGAGACCGACCTCACCGCGGATTGGGACCGCTGGAACATCACGGCGGGCCCGTGGATTTACGGGGCGTCGTACCAAGATCCGTGGTACACGCGCACGGCGACACTCGGCCTGCGCGCCGGGGCGTTCCGCACCCAGACGTTCCAAGGCGGGGTTTACGCGGCGTACCGCACCGACTTCGACGACATCGTCGCCGGGGTCGATGCGACCGTGATGCGTTGGCCCACCGCGAAGACGCAAGTCGGGTTGAACTACGAGCGCCGCGTGGCCGGGCCGTTCCAAGATGATCAGGGCCGGGACACCGCCCAGCGCGCGTCGCTGTACGCGCGGTACGTCTTCCAAGAGGGGATCAGCCTGTATCTGCCGCCGATCAGTTACGCCGAGTTGTACTCGACCTACTCGGACAACTTCTTGCCGATCCCGCGCGAACGCGCGGCCGGAGCGGAGCGCTACCGTTCGACGTGGCTGAACGGGATCCACTTCCGCACGAACTTGTACACGCCCTATTGGGATCCGCAGCGCGGCTTCTGGGTCGATGCGACCTACGCCGGCGGCACCGCGATGTTGAACGAACGCGTCGGTACGCATCAAGTGCGCGGAGAAATCGCGGCCGTGCAGAAGGTGCCCGAGGGCCTCGGTTACTTCTCGGAGACGCGCTTGGCCGGTCGGCTGGTGCTGGCGAACGCGTGGCCGAGCCGGGGCGAATTCTTCACCTTGGGTGGCAGCACCATGTTCCGCGGCTTCGACCTGCGCGAACGGCAGGGGAGCTTCCTTTGGATCGCCAACGCGGAAGCGCGATTGCCATTGGTCCGCGAGTCGCGGTTCAACGTGCTCGATAGTTTTCTGGGGGTCCGCAACGTCTGGTTGGCCGCGTTCTACGACGTCGGCGACGTGTATGCGAATGGGGATTCCGTCGGCGGTGTGGCCCACGCGGTCGGCGTGGGGCTGCGCGTGGACACGGCGATTTTCAGCTTCATCGAGCGCGCGACCATCCGGCTGGATGTGGCGAAGACTGTCAACGCGGATTCGCCGGTCCAGATTTGGTTCGGGGTGCAGCACCCATTTTGAATTTTATGTTAGCCCGACTTAGCCCGACGCGCTAGCGAGGGAGTCGGATGG
>JANOSQ010000148.1:0-6560 GCA_031415915.1 Fimbriiglobus sp.
TACTCGGCGACAGCATGGTGAATTTTCACGCGGAACTCGGAAAACGGGCGGAACAAAACCCGAACTTCCGAGTCTACTATGTGACGGCTCGCGAAATGGCGAATTTGGCGATGGCACCGAAGAGTCCGATTGGTCCGACGGAAGCTTTGAAGAACTCCCCTTTCCCGACTCCGTTCGGGTGATGTGATAGCGGTTGCGGTTGGCTGACTGTGGCACGGGACGTGTGTTCCCCTGCATTCGACGATTCGACACCCCGAAGGAGACCGACACGATGTTCCGCAAGTTCTTGGTGTTGGCTGTTGTGGCCGTCACCGCATCCATCTTGGCTCCGTCTCGCAGCGAAGCTGGGTTCTCAGTGGTGCTCACTGGTACTGCTCCAGTACTCGCTGCACGAACAGTCAGCGACCGAGTCGGTGGATCAGCAGTTGACAACAACGACGATTTGGCTGGCCTTAAAGGTATCATCCAACTCAGCGACGCAGGAAACGGGATTCTCAGCACTTATAACGGCTTGACAATTCGCTTCACTGCCACGAGCTCAGCACCGGCTGCGTTTAGCAGCTCGCTCCAAACCACAACCAACGCCACCATCTCGAACACCACTAACAGTGCGGTCTCGATCACGATCCTAGTTTCTGACGATACTTTCGTGACACCTGGAAACGGAGATTACGTTCTGAGGAACGATCTCACAGTAGTCACCCTCTCTGGTCCGGGTACAACCATCTCTTCGAGTTCCAGCGCAACAAGCAACCCCGCTGTGACACCTACAGCTACTGCGAGTGCTGTTACTCCTACTGCTGTTTCTACGGAAGCGTTTTGGACTCGGACCAATTCTCCAACTCCTTTCACTTTGGGTACACTGATCACCCTCACTATTGGGGCCGGTGGAGCCATTAACTTCCAAACGAATCTCGATGTTGTCAACGCAACCCCGGCTCCCGCTGGCTTGATCCTCGCAGCCCTTGGCATCCCGGCCTTCGGACTGCTCCGCCGCATTGGTCGTAAGACCGGCGCTGCCGAAGTCGCCGTCGCGGCCTGAGGTTCCTACTAGCAACCAGCAACACACCGGCCCAAGCGAACGAACTTCGCTTGGGCTTTTTCGTGCCGTATAATCCTCCGCACGCCCTCGCTCCAACACCACCGCGATCGACACCATGCGCATCACCATCCGTTGGCGGTTCTTGCTCGCCTTTTCGCTCGTGATGTTCGGCTGCTTTGTCGCGCTCCACTTCACGCACCGCTCGCAAGTCCGGTCGCAATCGGGAGCTTACCTACGGCAAGCGGATGTCGCCCGCGATGCCGGTGACATGGAACAGGAACTCGGCTATCTGCAGCGCTACCTCGTCAGCCGGCCAGATGATAACGATCAGCGCGAGCGCTATGCCAAGCTGATGGTCAAACTGGCCAAGCACCCGAAGCAGTTCCAAGAATGCTTCATCGTCATGGAGGATGTGCTCCGCCGCGATCCCGGCCGCGATGAGCTGCGCCGCTACCTCGTCGAGTTCGCCATCACGAAAGCGGGCTTGCCCGACGAGGCTAAGGGCCACTTGGACATCCTCATGGCCAAGTACCCCAATGACGGGGTGCTCGAAGATCAGTACGCCGCCATCAAACACTACGAGCGGGATTACAAAGCCGCCTCGAAGTGGTACGCCGACGCCCACGCCCACAAGCCCGATCTGTTCAACGCCTACATCGGCCACTCCCTGATGCTGCGCGAGCATCTCACCGATCCCAAAAAGGCCGACGACGTGATGGCCGAGATGGCGGAGAAGAACCCCAACAGCTTCAAAGCCCACCTCATCCGCGCCGACTACGCCCGCAAGTACGATCAACCCCCCCTCGCCAAGACCGAACTCGCCGAGGCGCGCAAACTCGGGCCCGACGAACTCGATGTGATCATCCTCGGTTCGGAAATGACCTACGCCGAGTCTCGGCAACTCCGGCGCACGGCGAACTCCAAACCCGCCTCCGATGCGAAACTCGCCGAGGTCCGCGCGGAACTCGACCGCGGCCGCAAATTGCACCCGAAGTCGGTCGCCATTCACCTGAGCCGCGCCGGCTTGGAAGTCGACGAGCGCGATCACCCCGCGGCCATCCGCGTCATCCAAGAAGGATTGGCGCAGTTGCCCGAGAACGTCGAATTGCTGCTCGCCCTAGTCGGTAGCCAAATCGAAACCCAAGATCGCGCCGGCGCCGAAGCGAACTTGGCGATACTCGACAAATTCGAGCACCCGGTCAACCGTGTGGCCTACGAGCGCGCCCGCGTGCTCATGCTCAAAGAAGCGTGGCTCGAAGCGGCCCGGGCGCTCGACATCGTCCGCGTCGACGCCATCGACGACGCCAAGCTGGCGCGCTCGGCCAACCTGATGCTCGGCCGCTGCTACGAGCAGATCGGCGAAACCGACCGCCGGCTCGACGCCTTCACGCGCTCGATCCCACTGGACATCTACGATCCGCTCTGGGTCGCCGGGCTGTTGGGCCAAGCCGAAGCGTACGCCGCCCTCGGCCGGCCCGAGGACGCCTTGAAGACGTATCAGAAGCTCGCCGACCAAGCCCCGGCCGCGTGGGTCATGGTCGCCAAGTTCCGCGTGCTGATGCAAATGCGCAAATCCGTCGAGGAGCGCATCTGGTCGCCGGTCGAAGTCGCCATCGAAGAGGCCGTGAAGTTGGTTCCGGCTCTCGGTGACACGACCGAGGTTCAACTGCTGCGGGCCGACTTGCTGATGTTCCAAAAGAAAGATGACGAGTGCCGCAAGATCGTCGATGAGCTTTTCGCGAAGCGTCCCAAGGAGTTCGCCGTCTGGGTGGCCAAAGCGGCGCGCGTTTATAAGGACACCGGCGTCGCGGAAGCCTTGGCTGTCTTGGAAAAGGGCCGCATCGAACTCGCCGACCCGGTGGAACTGCGGATGGCCCAGGCGATGTACGCGGCCGATCCGAAAGATACCGCCGCCGAGGCGAAGCTCACCAAACTCTCCGAAGGGATCGAGAAGTATTCCCCCGCGGCCCGCCGGCGATTGCTGCGCAGCCTCGCCGAAGCGGCCGGGTTTGCCGGGAATAGTGTGTTAGCGGGTCGCTTCTGGGACGGCGTGGTCGCGGTGCAACCGGACGACCTCGCGGCGCAATTGACGCGTTTCGACCGGAGCCTACGCGCCAACGACGAATCGGGACTCGAACGAGTGCAAGTGGAAATCCGCCGGGTCGATGGCGAAGGCGGGGTTTCGACCAAGGTCACCCGGGCGCTCTACCTGCTGTGGAAATCCCAAAAAACGAAAGATGCCGCGGGGTTACCCGAAGCGCTTTCGCTATTGGAAGAAATCGAGCGAGTCCGGCCGGGCTGGTCGCGCATCTCGCTCGGCAAAGCGGTGATTCTCGATCGCCAAAGCAAGTTCGACGCGGCCCTTACCGCCTATCAACGCGCCTTTGAGCAAGGGGAGATCAACCCGGTCATCTTGCGTCGTCTGATCGAACTGTACGCCGCGAAGGGCCAGTACGCCCAAGCGAACGAAATTCTCAACCGTCTCCCTGCGGATGACACGGCCGGGCCGGACGCGCAACGGCTCGCGGCGGAAGTGTCGATGCGCGTGGACAATAGCGCACAAGCGCTGAAGCTGGCGGCCAAAGCCGTCCCGGCCGATTCGAAGAACCCCGCCGACTGGGCTTGGCTCGGCCGGCTGCGCTGGCAAGCGGGGGACCGGCAGGGGGCGGGAATCGCATTTCAGCAGGCGGTCGATTTGAACCCCAAATCGACCGAGAGTTGGCTCTTGCTCATCAACTACCTGGCGACGAACAACCGGGCGAGCCAGCCGGACTTCAAAGATGCCAAGGCGAAAATCGAGCGGGCCAAGCCGCAAATGCCCGATGAGGATCGCGCATTATTTTTGGCTCAGTCCTACGTGTTGGTTGCCCAGTACGACCTCGCCAAGGAGCAATTCCAAAAAGCCCGCGCGGACCGGCCGAACGATCCGCGGGTCCTCTACTCGGAGGCGGACTTCCTCACGGCGACGCAGCAGTGGGCGCTGGCCCGCGACGCATGGGAGCGATTGATTCCGCTCAGCAACGCGACCGCCGACGACAAAGCTTTCGCCAAGCGGATGTTCGCAATCTGCTTCGCGGCCGACCCGGACTACGCAACGTCCAAGCGGGCCGTGGAACTCTTGGGGATGGAATTTGGCGGTGCTCTCAAGAACCCGATCGACAACGAAACGGCCGAGCAGCGCCGCATCCGGGCGCTGGCCCTGGCGATGCAGCGGGATCGCGGGAGCAAACTCGCCGCGATCGGCTTGTTCGAGGCCGACCGCGCCGCGCTGGCGCCCGGCGATCGGTTCCTGCTCGCGAAGCTGTACAACCACGTCGGCGACCGCCGGAATGTGCGGACCACGATGTCCGACTTGCTCATCAATTCGGAGAAGGATTCGCTCTATATCGCATTCTTGACGTTTTACACCGCTTGGTTGACGGACCTCAAAGAGTACGACGACGCGGCGACTTGGCTCGCCAAGCTCGAGAAACGCGAACCGGACACGCTCCGGACCGCCGATTTGCAGATTCGGATTCTCGCAGGCCAAAAGAAGCTGCCGGCCGCGCGCGCCATTTTGCAAATGCAGTCGGCCAAGCCGAATGCTTCACTGGGAATCTTGGCTCAAATCGCGCAGCGGGCCGAGTTGATGGTCGAAGCGGAAGCGCTGTGGAAACAATTCGTGGAAGCCAACCGCGAGAAGCGACCGGAAGCGGTATTGGCATTGGCCGAGTTCTACGGTCGCACGAATCGCTTGAAGGACGCGTTGAACATCTGCGACCAAGCTTGGGAAACCTGTCCGCCCGCCTTGGTCGCCCAAGTCAGTGTCGGCATCCTCGCCGGCTTCAAGCCCGACGGCGCCAAAGAGTCGATCGGTCGCGTCACCAAGAAAATCGAAGATGCGATCCGCACAAAAGGTTTGCCGGAAGCGACTGTGCAACCCGAATTGGCCTATCTCAGAAACTTGGCGGAAGACTATCCGCGATCCATCGCGATCTTCCGCGAGCAAGCCGCCGAGAAGCCGAATCAAACCATTCCCCAGAAGAACGCCCGCGCGCTCGCCCTGAACAATTTGGCGTATTTGGTCGGACTCCACGAACACAAGCACGATGAAGCCTTGGCTTACATCAAGACGGCGCGCGGCCTCGTCGGGGATCTTCCCGATCTCGTCGACACGGAAGCACTCATCCTGCTCGATCGCGGGGCGAAAAAAGACCTCGACGATGCGCGGCTTCTTCTGGAGGGGTTGGTCGCGTCGAGCCCCACCGCCACGGCGTACTTTCACTTGGCGATGCTGGAAAAGCAACAGGGCCGACGCGAAGAACATAAAATCGCATGGCAGGAAGCCGCGCGGCTAGCGTTGAAGGCGCAAGATCTGCACCCGCTGGAATCCGCGCACTACGAGACTTTCGCCCGCGAAAATAAGTGACTCGGATGCTTGCAGGGGGTGTTTGGGCTATTTTGATTGATCCCGGAATATGGATTGGCCCGATAAAGCAGGTACTCTGGCCAGTTCCACTCGATTCGGGAGTCCGGGATGCGCTCGCACATACGATCACCTCGCTTGTTGATTTTGGTTGCCATGGCGCTCGCGTTCGCGTCCGGCTGTAAAACCACTCGACAGCCCATGGCTAGCCTCGATGCTCCCCGCGAGCTCGAAAAGGTGATGCATCCGATTTACATCGTCGAAGCTCCCGACATCCTCCTCATCGAGGCGTACAAGGGGGTTCCGAAGCCGCCGCACAAAATCGAACCCCTCGACGTGCTCGCTTTGCAGCTCGCAGACCCCGTTCCGAACGAACCACTCCAAGGATTGTTCACAGTCGATTCGGACGGGACGATCAACCTGGGCCTCACTTATGGCGGCAGCATCCGGGTCGTCGGGCTCACAGTCCCCGAGGCGAAACTCGCAATCGAGAAGCTCCTCGTCGTGTCCAAGTTGAAAGACCCCAAAGTCACGCTAAACTTGGCGCAAACGCGCTCGGTCCAGCGGATCAGCGGCACGCATTTGGTCCGTGCCGACGGGAGCATCGGACTGGGTTCCTACGGGAGCGTGTCGGTCACGGGGAAATCGCTGGCCGAGGTCAAGAAAGCGGTCGAAGTGCATCTGAGTCAATATCTGCTCGATCCCGAAGTGTCCGTGGAAGTGCAAGGATTCAATAGCAAGCTCGTGTATGTCGTGCTCGACGGTGGCGGTTCGGGCCAATCGGTGGTACGCTTGCCGTGTACGGGCAATGAAACCGTGCTCGATGCGATCGCCCAAGTCAACGGGTTGACCTCCGTATCGAGCACGCATCGCATCTGGGTGGCCCGACCTGCACCGTGCGGTTCCGGTCCCCAAATCCTGCCCGTGAACTGGAACGCCGTGGTCGGCCAAGCCGACACCAGCACGAACTTGCAGTTGCTCCCCGGCGACCGTGTGTTCGTGGCGGCCCAGCCGATGGTTCGGATCGATACGTACTTCGGTCGTGCGATCGCTCCGCTGGAGCGGCTGTTGGGTGTTATTCTGCTCGGCAATGGTACCGTGCGGTCCCTCAGC
>JANOSQ010000149.1:0-2567 GCA_031415915.1 Fimbriiglobus sp.
GCCCTTGCGCCGCGCCACGGGCCAATCGACTTGGGAAACCGGCCGGTGGCTCCTCCGGCAAGAGCACCTCTACTTGGTGCCCGGCGATTCGCCGATGGGCCTGCGCTTGCCGCTCGATTCGCTGCCGTGGGAAGCCGAAGCCGACCGACAATTTCTAGGGGAACGCGATCCGTTCGCCCCCCGCACCGAACTCGCGAACCGATTGGAACCGCAGCTCCAAGTCGCCGCGAAACCGTCCCGCAATGGGCACGTCAACGGCCTGCACGCGAAGCCCGAAGTCGATCCCTCGGTGATTCGCACCACGCTCTGCGTCGAAGCGCGAAGCGGCCGGCTTTACCTCTTCCTTCCCCCGCTGAAGAAGCTCGAAGATTTCCTCGTGCTAATCGAAGCCATCGAACGCACGTCGGCGACTTTGAAGATGCCGGTGCTCATCGAAGGCTACAAACCGCCGTCGGATCACCGGCTGGCGAACTTCAGCGTCACCCCCGATCCGGGCGTCATCGAAGTCAACATCCACCCCGCGAAGACCTGGGGCGAATTGAAAGAGCGCACGACGAGCTTGTACGAAGAAGCCCGCCTCGCGCGATTGTGCACCGAAAAATTCATGCTCGACGGCAAGCACACCGGCACCGGCGGCGGCAACCACATGGTGCTCGGCGGGGCCAGCCCGGCCGACAGCCCGTTCCTCCGCCGGCCCGAGTTGCTGCGCAGTCTCATCGGGTTCTGGAACAACCACCCGTCGCTGTCGTACCTGTTCAGCGGCCTGTTCGTCGGCCCGACGAGCCAGCACCCGCGCCTCGACGAAGCCCGGCACGACAGCCTCTACGAGATCGAACTCGCCTGCCAGCAATTGCCGGATCGCAGTCAGCACCCCCCGGCGTGGCTCGTCGATCGCGCCTTCCGGCACTTGCTGGCGGACGTCACCGGCAACACCCACCGCACGGAATTCTGCATCGATAAACTCTTCAGCCCCGACTCGGCTCAAGGTCGCTTGGGGCTGTTGGAACTGCGTTCGTTCGAGATGCCGCCGCACGCCCGGATGAGCCTCGTGCAGCAACTCTTCTTGCGGACGCTGGTGAGTTGGTTCTGGCGCAAGCCCTACACGAACAAGCTCGTCCGCTGGGGCACGGAACTGCACGACCGCTTCCTCCTGCCGCATTTCGCGAATCAGGATCTGGCGGATGCGCTCGATGAAATCAAACGGGCCGGCTACGCCTTCGACCCCGCGTGGTTCGTGCCGCACCAAGAATTCCGTTTCCCGATCCTCGGCGAAGCGACCTACCGCGGCGTGAACATGGAACTCCGGGCGGCGATCGAACCTTGGCCCGTGCTCGGCGAAGAATCGGGCGGTGGAGGGGCGGTGCGATTCGTCGATTCGTCGTTGGAGCGCGTGCAGATCCGCGTCCGTGGGCTCACCGATTCCCGGCACGTCGTCCTCTGCAACGGGCGACGGGTTCCCCTGCATCCGACGGGAACCAATGGAGAGTTCGTCGCCGGCGTCCGCTATCGCGCGTGGCAACCGCCCTCGTGCCTGCACCCGACGATTCCCTCGCACGCGCCGCTGAGTTTTGAACTCCTCGACACCTGGAACCAACGCTCGCTCGGCGGCTGCGTCTACCACGTCGCCCACCCCGGCGGGCGGACCTACGACACCTTCCCGGTGAACGCGCTCGAAGCCGAGAGCCGGCGGATCAACCGATTCGCGCCGTTCGGCCATACTTCCGGATCGATTCCGTTGCCGGCCGAGGAACCGAATCCCGAGTTCCCGTTCACGCTCGATCTGCGCCGCGTCGGCCCCGCGCGGCCTTCGCCCTTCCGGTGGGTGCCCGATTTCGCACGGGTGGAAGCGGTCGCGGTTGTAGCCGGGAACTGACGGGCTGGGAGTTCTCGGACTGGGGCCACGGCCCGAGAAGTTGAGAATACAATACGCCTCCGCCCCCGCCGACCAACTCCGGAGTTCGCTCGATGACCGCCGATACCGTCCGCGTGCCGACGCGGGCCGAAGTCCCCGCCGCCGACACTTGGGACCTGACGACCCTGTTCGAAACCGACGCCACATGGGAAGCGGCCTTCGGCGTCTGGTCGGGCGATGTCGGCAAGTTCGCGCAGTACCGCGGTCGACTCGGGGAATCGGCGGCGACACTCTTCGAGTATCTGCAATTCGAAACCGACTTTGAACGCAAAGGGGATCGCCTCGGCACCTTCGCGTTCCTCAAAGAGACCGAAGACCTCGGCAACTCCGCGTACCAAGGCATGAAGGCCCGCTACCTGGGCATCGCGGCCCAAGCCGGGGAAGCGACCAGTTTCAGCCGGCCCGAGTTGCTCGCACTGCCGGCGGAGACGTTGGCTGCGTTTCTGGCGGATCCACTCCTCGCCGAGTACAAGCTGCTGCTCGAACGGGTGATCCGCTATCGGCCGCACACGTTGAGCGAAAAGGAAGAGCGGCTATTGGCGCTGCAGTTGGAATCGGCCCAGACGGCGCGGGAAGTCTTCGGCCAACTCACCAACACCGACATGAAGTTCGGCACCATCACCCTCGACGGCCGGACGATCGAACTGTCGC
This sequence comes from Fimbriiglobus sp., assembly GCA_031415915.1. GTDB lineage: Bacteria > Planctomycetota > Planctomycetia > Gemmatales > Gemmataceae > JALHQU01. The sequence continues at coordinate 2,564 of JANOSQ010000149.1, forward strand.
ACGC
>JANOSQ010000150.1:0-2962 GCA_031415915.1 Fimbriiglobus sp.
AAGTACGTCCGGGATGCCAGCATCTCCCCGACCGCGGCCCGCGCCATCGTCGAATTCCGCGGCGACATCGTCACGGTGCCCGCCGAGAAAGGCGAACCCCGCGCCATCACCGCCACGCCCGGCGCCCACGAGCGCGCGCCGAGCTGGTCGCCGGACGGAAAGACGGTCGCCTATTTCTCCGACGACGGCGGCGAGTACCAATTGGTGCTCGCGCCCCAGGACGGCAAAGGCGAAAAGCGGACGATCAAACTCACGGGCAGCGGCTTCTACTACGGCTCCGCGTGGTCGCGCGATTCCAAGAAACTCCTCTATGTGGACAACTCCTATTCGCTCTATTGGCTCGATGTGGAGAGCGGTAAATCGACGAAGATCGCCACCGACGAGTACGGCCGGGGCAGCGGGATCAAATTCTCGTCGTGGTCGCCGGATAGCAAGTGGGTGACGTACACCGCCGAGACGCCGGCGCACATCGCGCGCGTCCAAGTCTACTCGCTGGAGCAGAACAAATCGTTCCCCGTCACCGACGGCAAGAGCGAAGCCAGCGATCCGGTCTTCGACGCCAACGGCAAGTACCTCTACTTCGTTTCGTCGGACAGCACCGGCCTGAGCAAGCACGGCTTCAGCCAATCGGCGAGCGACGCCCGCCCGCCGCGCTTCGCGGTCTACATGGCGGTGCTCCAGAAGGGCACCGCGTCGCCATTCCTCAAGGAGAGCGACGAGGAAAAAGGCCCGCAACCGCTCCTGCCCGCAAAACCGATGGAGCCGAAGAAGGACGAGCCGAAGAAGGGCGACGACGTCAACAAGAAAGAGCCGGTGAAGTCGAAGTTCGCCATCGACTTCGACGGCATCGATCAGCGCATCATCGCCCTGCCGTTGCCGAGCGGGAACTACGCCAACTTGCAAGCCGGCTCGGGCGGCCAACTGTTCATGATCTCGCGGCCGGACACCGGTGGCGGACGCGGATCGGGCGGCGGATCAACGCTCCAACGCTTCGATGTCGATCTGAAGAAATCGACCGTCGTCCAATCCGGCATCGGCACCTACGAGCTGACCCCCGACGGCCGGAAGATGCTCTATTCGATTCCCGGTGCGCGCCCGATCGATCCCTCGGAGTGGTTCATCGGCAGCAGCGCCGGCGGCGGAGCATCGACCCCACCGATCGCAACCGGCGGCGGACGTACGGGTGGCCCCGCGGCTTCGACCGGAGGCGGCAGCGGGAAATTGAACCTCGATGCCATCGAAGTCCGCGTCGATCCGCGCGCCGAGTGGAAGCAGATTCTGCACGAAGCGTGGCGCATCAACCGCGACTTCTTCTACGACCCCAACATGCACGGGGCCGATTGGAACGCGGTGAAGAAGAAGTACGAGCCGTTCCTCGAACACGTCCACAACGGCGGCGACCTATACCGGGTCATCGGCTGGATGCTCAGCGAACTGGCCGTGGGGCACAGCCGCTACACCGCCGGCGAACGGGCCGTCGAGAAGAAGACCGTCAGTGGCGGTCTGCTCGGGGCCGATTGCGAAATCGCCGGCAATCGCTACCGCTTCAAGAAGATCTACAGCGGGTTGAACTTCACCGCCGAACTGCGTTCGCCGCTGACCGCCCCCGGCGTCGACGTCAAGGAAGGCGACTACTTGCTCGCCGTCCGCGGCGTCGATCTCAAAGTGCCGATGGAGGTGTACAGCCTCTTCGAGAACACCGCCGGGAAGAGCATCGAAATCACGGTCGGGCCGACGCCGGACGGCAAAGGGAGCCGCACCGTCACCGTCGAACCCCTCGCCACAGAACTGGCGCTGCGGAACCGGGAATGGGTCGAAGCCAACCTGCGCAAGGTCGAAAAAGCGACCGGGGGCAAAGTCGGCTACGTCTATGTGCCGGATACCGCGGCGCAGGGCGTCGCCTACTTCAAGCGCTACTTTTACCCGCAGGTGGATAAAGACGCGCTGATCATCGACGAGCGCTTCAACAGCGGCGGGCAGATCGCCGACTACTACATCGAAGCCCTGACGCGGCCGTTCGCCAGCTACTGGGCGCCGCGCTACGGGGCCGAGTGGCGCAGCCCGAGCGCCGCGGTGCACGGGCCGAAGGTGATGATCGCCGACGAAAGCGCCGGCTCCGGCGGCGACATGCTGCCGTACATGTTCAAGAAGTTCAAAGTCGGGCCGGTCGTCGGCAAGCGCACGTGGGGCGGCCTCGTCGGCGTCAGCGGCTACCCGGTGCTCATGGACGGGGGCAACGTCACCGCGCCGAGCTTCGCCATCTGGGATCCGAAGGACGGTTGGATCGTCGAGAACGAAGGCGTCGCCCCCGACCACGACGTGGACATGTGGCCGAAGGACGTGATCGCCGGCAAGGACCCGCAGTTGGAGAAGGCGATCGAACTGGCGCTGGAAGCGCTGAAGACGCAACCGAAGACCGAGATCAAGCGGCCGCCCTACCCGAAGCGGGTGAAGTAGGAGCTACGGTCGAACCGCCGGGAGTCCGGCGGTTCTTTTTTGCGCGCTTGCGAGATAGCCCTCGGTCTCGTCTCACCGATACCCATGTCCGTCATCGGGCGGGAGTTTCTTTCTCGTACACCGCCCAAAACAAATCCTCGGACGGGTACGGCAGAGCCAAGCGATCCGGCACCCGTTTCAGCATCCCGGCCAAGCTCCCGTACTTGTGCATCAGCAGCGATTTCGCATGCCGCAGGCCGATCCACTTTTGCGGTTTGCCGGTGCCGCGCAGGCGGTAGCCCAGTTTGTTCAGCGTTCGCTTCAACACGGGTGGACTCCACCAGTGGAGCACGCTGGGCGGGCTGTACTCGTGCCATGCGTTTCCCAAGGCGAGCGGCAGCACTTGATTCACCTGCCGCACGGCTTGATCGTGATGTCGTACTTGCGAAGCGACGGCGAGCGCTCCATCCGCGCCTCGTACGGCTCCATCTCCTTCTTCGAGAGTCGGATGCCGTTACGGTAGTCG
>JANOSQ010000151.1:0-2584 GCA_031415915.1 Fimbriiglobus sp.
GGTGATCGCGCGCTCGTGCATCCCCGCGGCCTTCTGCTTCCGGATCCAGTGGTGGAAGCTCACCCCGGCGAGAAAGGTGAATAGCGGCGCGGGGAGCGCCCCGAGCCAAGCGAGGGCGTCGTAGAGCCGAGCCGAGGATTCTTCGCGGGCCGAGAGGTTGTCGGCGAAGTGGACGACCACCATCAGCGCGATGGCGAGGCCGCGCAGGATGTCGATGGACGGATGCCGCGGCATGCTAGACTTCCAGCGTCCAGAGCAGGTCGAGCAGGAGCATCAGCACTTCGACCCCGAGCAGGACGATGATGAGCCACTCCAGCCTCTGCTCTTTGCGGGAGGCCCGGGTCTCGCCGATTCGCTGCCCGGCCATTTCGTAGATGTGCTCGAAGACTTCGAGGTGCCCGTCCAAAGTCTCCATCCGCGAGTCGATGCGGGCCTTCTCCCGGAGCCGCTCGCCCAAATCCGCCGACGACGCCCCGAGGCCCGGACGCGTTTCGCACAGCGGCGTTTCGATCCGGGCGAAGCGTATGCGCCGCTTGAGCGCCCTCTCCATCCGCCGGCCGAACTGTTCGTGGCGCTCCAAATCGTCCGGGGTCACGTCGTAAGCCAACGGGGTATCGCCTTCGAGATCGGGCCATGCGGCATCGGTTTCTTCTTCGAGTTTGCGCAATTCGCTCTCGTAGAAACCGAATTCGACGAGCGCGAGCAGCAGCGGCCGGATTCGATCCGAAGCCGCGAGAATCGAAGCCCGGCCCGGTCGCCACGCGATCTGCGCGCCGTGCAACGTCGTGAGGAACGTCGAATCCGCGGGCGCATCCGCCAACACCCAAGCGTGCAGTTCGGCGCGCGTGTCGGGTCGATCCTTCGGGGCCGATTCCAGAGCCGCGATGTCGAGCGTGTCCCGGCCGGCCGGGGGCGAATCGGGTTCGAGCGGAGCCATCGCGGCGTGGGCGGGCGCGGGGTGAGCGAAAGTCATGAGCGCCGACTCGCCGGCGCCGGACGCGAATGTGATCCGCTTCAACTCGACTCGGGGCGGAAGCGTCATGGTGCGTCGTCTTCCATTTCTTCGACGATCCACTCCGCGACGAAATCGGCCGAGTCGAGCACTCCGTTGATCGTCGAATCCATCAGGTAATCGCCGACGACGAACAGGTTCGGATGCTCCAGCGGTTCCGGCTGGTGACGGGCTTCCATCTTGTGCGCGGGCACACCGCCCGGCAAGCCATTCACCGACCCGCACCAGCGGTGCACTCGCCCTTCGACGACCTGCTCCGCACCGTGCCGCAGGACTTCCGGCAGCGAGGCGAACATCATCGGGATGAGTTCCGCATCGGGCAGGTTGCTGAGCGTCAAAGCCGGCTCGCCGCCGAGCAACCAGCCGAGGACGCCGTGATCCCCGTCGCCGTTGCGGGACGATTCGTCGTAGACGCAACAACCGCCGAAGGCGTCGAGCATAAAGAATGACTCGGCGATGTGCGGTCGCCAAAACGGGGTGCGGAACAGGAGACTCACGCGCAAGTAGTGGGCCGGGTGGTCGTAGTGGGCGTGGTGTCGCTCCATCGCCCCGGCGAGGAGTTCGCCGCCCCATCGGATGCCCAGTAACCAATTGTTGGGCAATGCCGCCACGACGAAATCGAATTCTTCGATGCGGACTCCGCCCGCGTGCCGGGAGATGACCCTCAGCAGGTCGCCCTCGCCGCGTTCGACCCGGACGACCGGTTCCTCCAGCCGGACGGTCGATTCAATCCGCCTGGCCAATTCTCGGGGCAGCCGTTCGATGCCGCCGTCGATGGTGTAGAGCCGCATGTACGGGGCGTCGTTCATCAAGTAATTTTGCAGGCCGTAGAAGGCGTTCGTCCGCCGGGGTTCCGTGGCGAGATCGCTGTGGACGAGCGTTTCGATGTACCGCCGCGCCCGCGCGTCGGGAATATCCGCCAAGAGCGCGTGGAAGTCCGTCAGCGCCATCGGATCGGGGTCGGCCTCCTTCCAATCGGCATCGTAAAATTCCTTCGGTGTCATCCACTGCTGGGCGCGGTCGTCGAACTCGTTCAGGGCGTCCCACCCGGCGGGGCCGAGGTGCGCCTCGATCTGTTCGTCGGTCGTCAAGATTTGGCCGTCCATCACGACCGTACACCCTTCCATGGGTTGGGTCGTCAGGCCGAGGTCGGCGATCAACTCGCGGAGCGGATCGGGGCCGACGCCCGAGTAGTCGTAGAGTTCCGCGGCGCCGGCTTCGTAGGCCGCGGGAACCCCGGAAAATCGCGGGGTCAGGATCTTGCCCCCGAGCCGGCCCGAGGCTTCGTAGATGGTGATTTCGCAGGGGCGGTTGAGCCGCTTTTGCAGTTGGTATGCGGTCATGAGGCCGCCGGGGCCTCCGCCGAGGATTGCGAGGCTCCAGATTTCCATCGAATCTCGCGGGAGTGGTCGGAGTGGAGGCGGGAGACTGCTTGTAGAGTGGAAGAAAGCGCGTGAGAAGAACGTGAGTGTCGCTTCGCCACTGTGGTCGCGTGGAAACTATTCGGGGACGCCTTTCCTTTTCGGAGCGAGCTTGTAAATTCAGTATTCAGACTGGATCGGTGTGTCTGCG
>JANOSQ010000152.1:0-2495 GCA_031415915.1 Fimbriiglobus sp.
TCTCCCTCTCCGAGTTTTCCATGCGTATCGCCTGTATGCTCGCCGGCTTCCTCCTCGCGCTGCCCACGTTCGCCGCTGAAAAGCCCATCGAGTTCAACCGCGATGTCCGGCCGATCCTGTCGGAGAATTGCTTCGCCTGCCACGGGCCGGATGCCCGCAAGGTCGAAGCGAAGTTCCGCTTCGACCTCGAAAAGTCGGCGAAGGGCAAGGCGTCGTCCGGGGCAAGTCCCATCGTCCCCGGCGATGTCAAAAAGAGTGAGATGCTCGTCCGCTTGAATGCGACCGGCGATGCCCACATGCCGCCGGCCGAGACGGGCAAGAAGCTGACCCCGAAGCAGATCGCCACGCTGACGGCGTGGGTCGAGCAAGGGGCGAAATGGGAGGATCACTGGTCGCTGACGCCGATCAAACGACCGGCACCGCCCGCGGTGAAGGGGAGCGTCTTCCTCAAGAATCCCTTCGACCGCTTCGTCGTCGAGAAACTCACCGAGAACGGATTGAAGCTGTCGCCGATGGCCGACCGCGTCACGCTGATCCGCCGGGTGACCTTCGACCTGACGGGCTTGCCGCCGACGCCGACCGAGGTCGATGCTTTCGTCAACGACGCTGAACCCGAAGCCTACGACAAGGTCGTGACGCGCCTGTTGAAGTCCGCTCAGTACGGCGAGCGTATGGCGATGTGGTGGCTCGACGTGGCCCGCTACGCCGACAGCGTCGGCTACCACGGCGACCAAGTCATGACCGTCTGGCCGTTCCGCGATTACGTCATCAAGAGCTTCAACGACAACAAACGCTTCGACCAATTCACCCGCGAGCAACTCGGCGGCGACTTGATGCCGAACGCCACGACCGAACAAAAGGTCGCCAGCGGTTACAACCGCTTGGGCATGATGAGCGCCGAAGGGGGCGTGCAACCCAAGGAATATTTGGCGAAGTACGCCTCCGAACGGGTGCGGGCCGTCAGCGGCGGTTGGCTCGGGCTGACCACGGGCTGTGCGGAATGCCACGATCACAAGTTCGACCCGATCACGGCGAAAGACTTCTACAAGATGGAGGCGTTCTTCGCCGACATCCAAGAGCAGGGGCTGTACAACGGCAGCGACTTCGGCTCGAAATTGAGCCTGCCGAGCGACAAGCAAACGTTGGAACGGCTGTATCTCGAAGCGGCGATCAAAACCAAGACGGACAAAGCTCCGACGATCGGGCTCCTTTCGATCATCGGAATAGCCCATGCCGCTCCGGCGGATGCCGCTTTGAAGAAGTTCGAAGCCGCGCGGACTGCACTGGCAAATGCAATACCGTCCACGCTCGTCACGGTGGCCGTGGCCCCGCGGCCGATCCGCGTGCTGTCCCGCGGCAACTGGATGGACGACAAGGGCGAGCTCGTGGAACCGGGGACGTTGTCGGCGCTGCCGGGCGCGCTCAAAAAGACCGGCCGGTTGAACCGCCTCGACCTCGCCGACTGGTTGATGGCCAAGGACAATCCGCTGCCGAGCCGGGTGCTAGCGAACCGCCTGTGGAAGCTCGCCTTCGGCGCCGGGTTGTCGCGCAAACTCGACGATCTCGGTTCGCAGGGCGAGCGGCCGACGCACCCCGAACTGCTCGACTACCTCGCGGGCAAGCTCCTCGATTCCGACTGGGACATCAAAGCGTTCGTGAAGTTTCTCGTCACTTCGGAGACCTACACGCAGTCGTCACTGGCCTCGGCGGAACTCCGGGACCGCGATCCGTTCAACCTCCTGCTCGCCCGGCAGAGCCGCTTCCGCCTCGACGCCGAGATGGTGCGCGACAACGCCCTCGCCGTGAGTGGACTGCTTTCGACCAAACTCGGCGGGCCGAGCAGCAAGCCGTACAAACCGCGCGGCTATTGGAGCTTCCTCAACTTCCCGGCGCGCGAATGGCAGGACGACACCGGCGACAGCCTCTACCGCCGCGGGTTATACACCCACTGGCAGCGTCAGTACCTGCACCCGACGCTGTTGGCCTTCGATGCCCCGAGCCGCGAGGAATGCACCGCCGACCGCGTCCGCAGCAACACGCCATTGCAATCGCTGGTGCTGTTGAACGCACCGGAGTTCGTGGAGGCGGCGCGCATCTTCGCGGAGGACGTGCTGAAAAACGGCGGCGCCACGGCCGATACCCGGCTCGATTACGCCTTCCGCAAAGCGCTCTCCCGGACCGCAAAACCGGCGGAAAAGGAGGCGTTGAAGGAAATGCTGACCAAGCACCTCGCGGACTTCAAGAAAGCCCCGGCGACCGCGAAGGAATTGCTGACCGTCGGCGCCCGCCCCGCGGATGCGAAGCTCGACCCCGTCGAATTGGCCGCGTGGACCAGCCTGACGCGGACGCTGCTGAACCTGCACGCCAGCGTCACGCGGTATTGATTATCATAGCATAGACCCGAAGAGATTCGACTCTGGAGCATTGCGCAATGCGTATCGCCACTATCCTCGAGAAGATTGACGAAAATCAATTGTTCGTGCCAGCGTTCCAGC
>JANOSQ010000153.1:0-1746 GCA_031415915.1 Fimbriiglobus sp.
CGATGGCGCCGAATTCGTCGGCGAGGTCGCAGATGTCCGGGAGTTTCGCCAAGTCGCCGTCCATGCTGAAGACGCTGTCGGTGAAGATCATCTTGAAGCGGCAATCCTTCGCTTCGACGAGTTTGGCCCGCAGGTCGGCCATGTCCGAGTGTTTGTAGCGGTGTCGCTGGGCTTTGCAGAGCCGGACGCCGTCGATGATGCTGGCGTGGTTCAATTCGTCCGAAAGGATCGCATCCTGCGAGTCGAGGAGCGGTTCGAATAGCCCGCCGTTCGCATCGAAACAGGAGATGTAAAGGATGGAATCCGGCCGGCGGAAGAACTCCGCGATCTTCCGCTCGGCCTGTTTGTGGATGTCCTGCGTCCCGCAGATGAATCGCACCGACGAGAGGCCGAAGCCCCACTCGTCGAGGCCGGTGCGCGCGGCCTGCACGATCTCCGGGTGGTTCGCCAAGCCGAGGTAGTTGTTCGCGCAGAAGTTCACGACCGGCCGGCCGTTGACGCCGATGCCCGGATTCTGCGGCGTTTGGATGCGGCGCTCGCGCTTGTATAAGCCTTGGGTTTTCAGGTCGGCGAGTTGATCGCGGAGGTAAGCGTTGATGGCGGTATCGGGCATGGTGGATCCGGGTCGGAAAGGCTGGTGGGTCGCTATTTTCGGGAATCGGCGCCGGCGGAACAGGGGCCGGGCTTCGATAGAATAGACTCGCCGAGGAATCGGTCACGGGGAGAAGCCATGCCGTTGCGCGACCATTTTCGACCGCCGGTTTCCAAACGGTCCTCTTGGGAAGGGTTCCACGCGATGTGGCCCACGAACATCATTCAGCAACTCCACGCAAAATTGCCGGATGGGTACATCGCCGAGCCGCGCGCCCATCTCGGAAGCGGCTACGAAGTGGATATCGGTACGTTCGAGCCAGCCGAGGGTTGGGCCGGGAGCTACGGCGATTCCCATTCCGATGGGGGGCTGGCCACGGCGTTGTGGGCCCCGGCGGAACCGACGCTGGCGCTCGACACCGAACCGCTCGACGCGGCCGAGTACGAAGTGCTCGTCTACGATGTGACGCGGGAACGGACGCTCGTCGCGGCGATCGAATTCGTCAGCCCCGCGAATAAGGATCGCCCCGAGCACCGCAATGCGTTCGTGGCGAAGTGCGCCGCCCTGTTGCACAAGGAAATCGCGGTCATCATCGTCGATTTGGTCACCATCCGGCACTTCAACCTGTACGCCGAGGTGTTGAACTTCCTCGGATATACGAAGTCGGCCGAGCGCATCCCGGACGAAGCGATCTACGCCGTGGCGCTGCGTTCGATTCCCAAAGGCAAGCGGGCGAAATTCCAAGCGTGGTCGAAACCGGTCGCGGTCGGTGCCGCGCTTCCGACGTTACCATTGTGGCTGACCGAAACGCTGGCGATCCCGGTCGATTTCGAAGCGAGCTACGAAGCCGCTTGCCACGACCTCCGAATCAGTTGACCACCGTCCTCCGGCGCTGCAGTCGCTGCATCAGGAACTTCCACGCGATCGGCGCGACCGAGATCAGCACGATGATGACCACGATGCTGTCGATGTTGCGTTCGACTTTGAAGTTCAAATCGCGGCCGACTTGCCGGCCGATCCAATTCACCAGCGGTTCCGCCCACAGGTGCAGGGTGTAGCCGAGGAGCATCATGCTGCAGATCCACGAGATGCCACCGGCGATGTTGAACATGAGGAAGCGCTTGTAGTCCATGCGGCCGATGCCAGCGACGACG
>JANOSQ010000154.1:0-10532 GCA_031415915.1 Fimbriiglobus sp.
TAGGCCGTGAGGGCCTCGTGCGGCGGGGCGGTGCCGCCGAACCACTCGTACCCTTGGCGACCGGCCGCGCTCGGCACGGCGCACTCGAAGCTCGTGAGCTTGGCGTAGCCCTTGTCGAGCAGCTCCTTGGCCCGCTTGCTCACGTCCGGTTTGGCTTGGTTCGTCTCGGTCAGGTAGTCGAGCACGAGGACGTTCGGGTAGTTCGTGGTGCTGCTCTGCTCGAAGCACCCGTTCGGTTCGCGGAGCAGGCCATCGAGGCCGCTTTGGACTTCGGAGAGCGTGTTCGGGTAGACCGCCACGCGGAGTTTGAGCGTGCCGGGGATGAGCAACTCGGGGAGTTTCACTTTGGTGCCGACGCTCGATTCGAGCACGTCGGAGTGCGACCCCGCCGCGGGGAAGCCATCGGCGACCACCGAGAGCGTGCGTTCGACCGAATCGCGGAACGCACCGGCTTTGCCCTCCAATTTCAGACTCAGCGGGCCATCGAGCTTATCGGGGGTCAGCCGGACGATCTTGCGACCGCCCCCGTTGGCGGGGAGTTCGACGGTGACGAGATCGCTGCCGATGAGCTTCATGCCCTTCGACGAGACGGTGACTTGGCCGGTGAGGGCCGCGTCGGTGTTGTTGGCCCCGAGCACCACGACGTCGAGCTTGTCGTTGGAACCGATTTCCACCGGGAGTTTCGGATCGAGCGAGAAGGGTTTGCGGACTTCGAGCGTGCCGGTGATAGCCCCGATGCGGCCGTCGAGCGTGTGGCCCGCGATCAGCACTTGGTACGGGTTGATCGCATCGCTCAAGGTGAACTCGACGCTGAGCTTGCCCCCCTTGGGAACCACGAGCACCGGCTGCCAGAGCAGCGTCTCGGTGAAGTCGGTGCGGGTCGCATCGTCGCCCGTTTCCACCGCGCGGGTGTGGGAGTACTCGCGAACGAGCAGCGCCGGCACGCGGGGGAGTAGGCTTTCCATCACGCCCATCGCATTCTTGTTCTGACCTTTGCCGTCGGCGAGGCCGGTGTTGCGTTTGCGGAGGAACTCGCCGAAGCGCTGGTTGGCACTCGGCGGGAGCTGCAAGCCACGAACCCTGCGTTTGCCGAAATCCGCATCGAGCTTGGCCTCTCCAATGTTCCCGCCGCCGGGTCGATCGAACTGCATTTCGACATTGTCGAACAGTCCTTCGGCTTCCTTCAACCGCTTATCGGCTTGGGCACGATCGCGGCCCCCTGCTTGCGGCTTCAAACCAGCTTCCGGCATCATCGCCAGCGGCGGGGCCGGGGCGAAGGGCTGCGGGGCGAGCTTGTCGCCGCCGCCGAAGCCGCCACCGGGTGCGAAGCCGCCGAGATCGGCAGCCCCCCCTTTGCCCATCGCTTTCATGAATTCATTTTGCATCCGGTCATCGGCCGGCTTCCCGGGCTTCAATTTGAACCGCTGACCATCGGCCGCCGGCAGTTCCATTGGTTCGAACTGCGCACCAGCGGCCATAGCGGGCGAGTCCTTGCTCGCTTTCGCCGACCCGTACCAAGCGTTCCGCTCCGGTTTGGGGGCCACTTGGGCGACCGCGCGCCAGCCGTCGTTGTCGCGGTCGGTCCACGCGGCGACCCCGCCGATGAACCCGGCGAGCAGGAGTAAGCTGAACGTCGCCCAACCGAGGGTGTTCCGTTCCGGGGCACCGGGCCGGAAGCCGAAGGAGCGCGTCGTGAAGAAGGCCCCGGCCAGCCCGATCAGCGGGATCAGGTAGAGGGGCAACCAACCTCGTCGGATCTCCAGCGAGCGGTCGTAGGCTTCGAGTTCCACCGCCTGCTTGCCGAAGTCGTTCAACTTCGCCACGTAGAGTTGATCGACCCGCTGCAAATCGGCTTCGGGGTTGCCGCTGTTCAGCATGACGAATTGCTCCCGCTCCGCGGCTTCGAGGTCGAGCAGACTCGCTTCGTACTTCGGCCAGTATTCATCGAAGACGTTCCGGACTTGGGTCCGCCAGCCGGTCGGGATCGGCCCGTCGGTCGCGGCGACGAGTAGCAACCGCTCGGCGTCTTCCGCTGGGACGGTCTTGCGGAACTCGGCCGGGGCTTGTTCGGCGAAGCGACGCCAGCCTTGGGTACCGAGCAGGAGGTCGAGCGATTCCGCGGCCTTCGGGTGCTTCGTCAGCAGGAAGTCGGCGTGTTCGAGTTCGTCGCCCTTTTGGACTTCGCCCGCCAGCAGGAAGTGCGTCGGCAACAGCCGGTGCGTCTTCTCGTCGGCCATCGTCAGCACGCTCTCGTTGACCACGGCGGTCCAGAGGATCGCGGCTTTCGGCGCGTCGGTTTCGTCGGTCGCGTTCAATTCGAGTTCGACCCGGCTACCGGGGGTGAAGGTCTTCATCGGTGCGCCGCCCGGCTTTTTCGCGGTGTAAGCGAGCTTCAACGTCTCCCCCGGTTCGCGGTAGATCAAGCGTTCCGCGAGGGGTTTCAAATCGTCGCGGCCGACGGCGTCGCCGTTGGGTACGTCGAACACGGTGATCCGCGTGACGCCGCCGAGTTTGGCGTCGGTCACGGCGAGCGTGACGTCGGTGGCTTGGCCGGCTTCCAACTTCACGGTGGTGTGGGCGACCGGCCGACCTCGGGAGTAGGCCCCCACGAGGACGGTGCGGGCCGAGCCGACCGACCAGAGCTTCACGGCGATGGGCGCCTCGGGCTTCAACACGCCGCCGGCGACTTGCAGCACCACGCCGGAAGCTTTGCTCGCGGGGAGTTCGTAACCGGTCTTCGGTTGGATGATGCCGGTCGGCTTGTCGAGCCGGACGGTGTATTTCTGACCGGGCAGGGGGGTGAACTCGAAGCGGCCGAAGCCTTGGTTCGCCCCCGGTTGGTCGGCGTCGGTCAGCGTGGCGATCGGCGCGATGTCCTTGGTTCCGTCTGTGAGCACGCCGGTGATGTCGGCCGGTTTGCCGAAGGTCGTGGTCGCCCGGAAGTAGACGCGGTTCGGCACGCCGGCGATCAAGTCGCCGCCTTCGGGGAAGAACTCGACGTTCAGCTTGCGGGTCGCCAACGGGACCTTGCGGACGAGCGTCTCGGTGATCCCTTTGGCGCTGGCCGTGATGCTCACGCGGGCGTCGAGGATTTCGTCCTTCTTCGGCAGCGTGAACTGGAGCGTGGCCGTGCCGTCGGAGGCGGTCTTCGCCGGGGTCGTACTCGGTTTGACGACTTGTCCATCGACCATCACTTCGACGGTGAGGTCGGCACCGCCGAGGGCTTGGGCTTGATCCTTGAGGTCGAACTTCGCGCTGACGACATCGCCGGGGCCGTAGGTCTTGCCGTCGAATTCGAGCTTCTTCAGCAAACGATCCGGCGTGTACTTATTGACGAGGAACTTGCGGATCGCCATCGGCTTGGAGGCGGCTTTGCGACCTTCCGCGGGGACGGAAGCGTTCCAGACTTTCAGCGTGTACTCGCCGCCGGCGAGGTCGGGCGTGAGCGCGAAGGCGCCCGTGCCGACGCCGCGGATCGGCTGGCCGTCCGGCCCGATGATCGGCGCGAGTTGGCCCGCTTGGTTCAACGTCGCGGGTTTGGCCAAACCCATGCTTTCCGAACCGGGCAGCACTTGGCCCGAGGGCGCGAGGATTTCAAATCGCAGGGTCGTTTCTTGCGTCGGCGGCAGGAATTTGGAGCGGTCGAGCGTGAGCGACCGGAAGAAGACGACTTCGCCGGGGCGGTACATCGGTTTGTCGGTCGTGAGGAAGGTCGTGTAGACCGGTTCGAGCATCCGCAGATTCTCGGTGAGATCGGAGCGCAGGCCCGTCTTGCGGTCCACGACCGAGACGTGCAGGAACACATCCGACTCGGGTTTGGCGTTCGACCAAATCCCCGCGGGCAACTTGAGCACGTTGCCGTCCGGGTTCTTCTCCGGGTCGAAGCTCTTCGTGAACAGGGCCTGGCCGGAGCCGTCTTTCACCGTGGCCTCGATGGTGGCCGACTGCGGTTTGCCCCCGGCATCGGTCACGTGGATGCGGTACTCGTTGGGGGCGCCGGGGATCGCCGTCCCCGGCCCGCTGAGTTGAACTTGGAACGGGCGCTCCGACGCTTTCTTCAGAGCGTCCGTTTCCGCGGCGATCCACTCGTTTTCGAGCCGCACCTGCACCAGCTTGCTCTCGCTCACCCGGTCGGCGGCATCCTTTTTCCGCTTGGCGATTTGGTCGCGCAACTTCGTGCGCTCCGCGTCGAGTTCGTTCACTTGAGCCAGTTCGCGGTCGACCGGTTGCCGGAAGCGGGCGTAGCCGACGGCGTCCACGAACGAAGGCCCCCCGAGCGCGGCGACCGCGAGCAGCACCGTCGCGGCGACGGTCCACTTGACCCACGCGCTCCGCATCGTGCGGCCCGGCCGCGCGGATTTCGGTTCCGCAATCGGCTTCGGAGCTTGAGTCGGGTCGAAGCGGACGCCGGAGAAGGAGCCGACGGCGGCCCGCTTCAGCAGTCCGCCGAGCCGGGCGACTTCCGCCGCACAGGCGGGGCAGCCGGCGAGGTGGGCGACGACGGCCTCGCCCTCGCCCGCTTCGAGCAAGCCGTAGGCGTGGTCGAGGAGTTTGAATTCGCAGGCTTTGCAGGTGAAATCGTGCAACATGGCGGAAGCTCCTTCCCGGCGGGGAAGTGAGGGGGATGAATTCGGGTAATGGACGCGGGCGCTATCGGTTACGAATCGGGATCGTCGGCGCCGGCGGGGTTCAGGGCCAGTCGGAGTTTGCCGAGGGCGGATCGCATCTGCGTCTTCACGGTGCCGACGGGGGCTTGGCGGATCTCCGCGATCTGCTCGTAGGTCAGGCTGCCGTTCTGCCTCAGCAAGAAAACTTCCTTCTCATCGGCTCTCAGGTCCGCAATCGCGGATCGCAGGAGCCGGAGAGATTCTTCGTCTTCGAGCGCGGCCCCGGTCATCGGTTCGCGGGCGACGAGCATGATTTCCTCCGTCCCCAAGGGTTTGACTTTCCGGCTCCAGGCGCTGCGCCGCATATCCTTCGCGGTGTTCAACCCGACGCGGAAGATCCAAGCCCGAAGGTTTTGGACATCCGCCACGGTGTCGCGTGCCCGCCAACATTTCAGGAACGCGTCTTGGGCGGCATCGAGGGCGTCGTCCCGGTTGCCGAGGACGTAGACGAGCGTCGAAATCAGCTCGTCGCGCATCCCGTGGAATGCGACCACGATGGGATGCTCGGGGCGCACATCCGGAGCGTTCTCCGGGGTGCGGCTCGGGGTTCGCCGACCCGTGGGTATCGTCCCGCTGTTGCCCATAGTCCTCACCCAATCGACGAGGCACGGCCCGCGACCGATTGCGAAAAATGCGGAATGTTACTTTGGGAATGCTACAAGCGAAGTGGGATCGGGAGCAAGGAGAAAGAGCGGGGCGCCGGCGAATCACTCGCTCGGCAGCTTCGCGGCCAGCAGCAGAATCGCCCCCGTCAGCAGGCTCACGATCATGCTCAATAGCAAACTGGCGACGTGCCACGGCCCGAACGCCGTTCCCGCCGCGGCGGCGATTGCGGCATCTTCGGAAAACCTCGCCACCCGCAACTCGCCCACGCAAATCGACAGGGGCCAACCGACCGCGACCCCCAACGCGGCCAGTGCGCACAAGCCGAATCGCCAGCGGCCGACCCCACGGGCATTCCAAGCCCAAGCCGTCCACACCGCGATCCACGCGCACGCCGCCGAGAGCAAGAAGAACCGCGGGAAAACAGGCCCGACCGCCGCGCCGGCCAAGCCACTGGCGAGTTGACCGCGTTGTTTCTCGGTAGTCCCCTCGGGCACGATGCGCACGTTCGCGGTGCGCGTGTCGGGCTGGTTCTTCACCACCTCCGCGAACGAATCGAAGATCGGCACCGTGGCGACGAAGACGAAGAACGTCCCCGATCCGAACCAGAAGCCCACGGCCAATAGGTGCAACATGCGCAGAGCGAGTCGGCGCCGCGGCCCATCGTCAATTCGGCTTTCCGTCCCGTTCCAAAGACGGCTGACATTCGAGCGGTGTTTGACGACGACGACCGCGGCACCGATCAAACAGAACGCGCTCACGAGCCAATTCGCATCGCCCCACGGATCGAGCTTGAAGACGAGCCGGGCCACCGCGAGTGCGAACACGGCCGCGAGGGAAGCGAGCGAGACCATCCGCGTCGCCAGCACGGCGAGGATCCAAGTGCCCAGCGCAATCGCGAACGGGATCGGGACGAGAACCAGAATAGCCCCGGCGCCGGTCGCGACTCCTTTTCCGCCGCGGAAACGGAGGTAGACGGGGAAGAGGTGCCCGAGGAACACGCACGCGGCCGTGCCGACGCGCAACGATTCCGGCGGGAACGATTCGTCGGCATTCCACAGAGTCGCCAGCGGCTCGACGAGCGCGACCGGGATCGCCCCCTTCAGAAAGTCGAGTGCGAACACGAGGAGGCCGAGAGGCCGGCCGAGCACGCGACCGGTGTTCGTGGCCCCGATGTTCCCGCTGCCGAGTTCGAAAAGATTGACCCCGCAGGCCCGGCCGACGAGGTACCCGAACGGGATCGCCCCGATGAGATAGGCCAGCAGAAATAGGCAGACGGGCATCATCATCGCGAGGACCGTTTCTTCTCGCGGGCGTCCTCGAACACTTGCAGCAGCGCGGCGTAATGCTGCTCGAACGTCCAAGCTTGCCCGGCGGCGTGTGCGGAGATCGCGGCGGTGGCCCGATAGGTGGAGTCGCTCATCCGCACGAGTGCGGCCGCGAGTGCGTCCGCGTGGTGGGGGTCGTCGATAACGAACCCGTTGTCCGGCGGCGTCAGCAGTTCCCCCGCTCCGTTATAGCGGGTGGTGATGACCGGCAAGCCGCAAGCGAGGGCTTCCAGGACGACGAGCGAGCAGGGATCGTAAAACGTTGGGTGGACGAGGAAGTCGGCGCCGAAGTAGGCGTCCTTGGGGGTGGCGCGGAAGCCGAGGAAGAGCAGACGGTCGCGCACACCCAACGACTCCGCGAGCCGCGCGTAGCGGCCGAATTTGGGATGGCCGACGACGGCGATCTTCAACGGGACATCACGGGCAACACGGGCCAAACTCCGGATGAGCGGGGCCAACCCCTTCAGGCGGTAGTTCATCGCGACGAACAACCCGACGGGGGTGCCGGGGTCGATGCCCCAGTCCGAGCGCTCCGCCTTGCGGCGCTCGGCCCAGTCGTCGGGGGTGAACCGCGACGGATCGATCGCGCTCGGCACGACGCTGAGCGACTCGGGGCCGATCCCGTAGAATTCGGCGAAGTGCCGCCGCACCATTTCGCTGTTCACGACGACCGTCGAATTCGCCCCGCCGAGGTATTGCTTGCGTTCGAGTTTGGCGAACGACCACGCGGCCGGGTCGAACCACTTGGCGAGGCTCGCGCCGCAGCGCAGGAATGCGTTCGCGTGTTTGCGGCGGTTGTGAACCGCACTCGCCGCGTGCAACCCGCCCTGCGGGTACAAGACGTCTTGGCCCCACGTCTTATCGAAGCCGACGGTCACATCGTGGCGATTCTTCGCCAGTTCCGCTTCGACGGCCCGGCCGAAGCGCCAAGGTCGCCGGAAACGCATCCCCGTCGGCACATCGAGTCGGTGGTATTGGATCGTCGGCGGCAGCGCGTCCGCGTCCCAGCGGCAGGCGTACAAATGGATGTCGTGCCCGTCTCTGGCCAATCGGCGCGAGAGGTCGCCGATGTAGGTCTCGCAGCCGCCGCGGGAGGGGAGCACCGATTCGTAGCAGAGGGCGATGTTCATCCGCTCGATCCCGCCCGTGCTTTCCGCTTGGCGTTGTGCCGCCGATAGCGCTTCCATTTCCAAATCACTAAACGGCGCAGCCAACTCGGCGGTCGCCGGGTCGATCCCCAATCGCCGCCGCGGTAGTGCTTCCAAAACCGCAGGCGGTCTTTGTCGTCCACGCCGGGCACATTGGAGGAGAAGAGCAACTGGGCGAGATCTTTACCGACATACCATTGCCAGCCGAGCCGGTGCCGACCCAGCCGGTGGAAGTCGATCATCACGACGCGGTCGCGCCACGACGCGGGCACGGCGCGCGTGTCGGCCTCGGCGATGTAGAAATGGCACAGGTAGAGATCCTTGTGGAAGAGCCGGTGGCGGTGGAGTTCGCGGCTCAGTCGGGCGAGTTCGCCGATCAAACCGCGCTTCCATTCGGCGAAGGCCATCGCGGGTAACCGGGCGGAGGCCAAAGGGATCGCCTCGTGCAACGCGAGTTGCCCGGCGAGTTCTTCGACGGCCAGAAAACTCTGCAATTTCAGTCCCGGCCCGCGGAATTCCCCGCCGGCCACGGCGCGGGGCACGGGCAAGCCGGCCGCGGCGGCCCGTTGCAAATGTTCCCACTCTTGCAAGCCCGGCGACCAAGCCGAGGCGGGGAACAACCGCGCGAGTAGGCCGAGCATCCGCGGCAGTTCGTAGTGCCGCTTCAAGTAAACGACGAGTTTCGCGCCGCTGGCGGACGTCATCGTCCACCGGCCGATGGAGCGCCCTTGCTTGGCGTGGAAGCGGTCGGTGACGGGCACGCTGAGGATGGTGCGCGCCCAGTCGGCCCCCGCGAACGCGGGCCAATCGTCGGATTCGTGAAGTACCGCAGAGACCGCCATCACAATACCGCCCGGGCGTATCGATCCCACGTCGTGCGTTCGGCCGCGGCCGAGCCCAAGTAGGCGCGCAGCACCCGCATTTTATCGAGGCGAGCCAACCCTGCGAGTGCCCCGGCCAAATCCGCCTTGGCCCGGCGCTCGGTCACGCGCCGCACGAGCTTGATGGAGGAAGTTGAGCGAACCTTCAGTTCGGGTGTTGCCGTCAGTAACGCACGGTCCCCAAGCAAGGCGTGATGGAAGCGACAGCCCGCCTCGTGGAGTCGCTTCAAGAAATGCCCGATCTCCGCGAGGTGCCTTTGTCGCCGGGGGTTGGTTGACGAGAGGAGTTCGCCGATGTTACCCGAACACGCTTCGGCGACGACGAACGATTCGACCCGCGTTGCGGAGGTTCGCCGTTGTCCGAACGCCAACAATTTTGGGCCGGCGATTCCGAAGCGTCGGAGATGAACCAGAACCCGCGCCGCCGTGGCCCCCGGCGATCGCCACGGTCGCTCCCGAAATGCGGCCGCGAGCCAACCCAGCGGGGCGAAAGAATGGAACCGCGTGAGCGCCCCGGCCGTTCCGCACGGCAGCGCGACTGGCTCGGTTCCCGCGGGCAAATCGTAGAACGGTTGCCGGAAGAAACGGGCCGGCCAATCGGTGGCCACTCCGGGGATCGCCACGATCGCTTCGGCGTCGAGCCAGACCAATCGCGCCGCCTCGGAGCCGGACGCGCCCAACTGCTGGCGCACCGAAGATCGCTTCGATTGAATGCGGGAGTCCGCGAGAATCCCGCGGGCGAACGCGCCGAATCGCACGGGGATTTTGACCCCGCTCGCGCGCAGCACGCGGCGGTAGGCCCAGAGCACCCGCAACCGATCGCGGGTCGAAACGAGCGGGTTGGGCAGCGTGGCTTGCAACGCCCCGAACCATTGGGCCACGTCCGCCGGCGAGATCGTCCGCGGCGATCGGCTCGATTGCCAATCGTTGAGGATCGGTTGGAAAGTGCCCGGCCGAACGAGGACGTGCTTCGCGGCGAGTTCCGGCGTCCCGATTCCCTTCGCGTGGTATTCCGCCAACAACCGTCCGATCCGCTCGGCCAGCAATTGGAATTCGTCAGCTCGCATCGTGTAGTCCGCGAGGAACTCGCGGAGCGGAAGCGAGTCCGTCAACTCTTCGATCAACACGAATGCCCGACCACCGGCGTCTTCCCCGTAGGCCAGCCACTGCGGGCCGGGGAGTCCGAGGGCTTCGAGCGCCTTCAACGTCTCCGCTTCGCGCGCGGATCGCGACACCCAACCGAAGCCGTCGCGCCAATTTCGGAATCGCGCTCGCCGGGCGACGACGTGCTCCCGTTTCAAGAACGCTCCGCGGGCCGAGACACCGTTGCGGAGTTCGACTTTCGCAACGTGTCGATCCGCGTGCCCACCGACCACTTCCCCGCGGAGCGCGAGGATATCTCGGGCCGAGGCGATCCCGCACTTGCGCAACCAAGCGCGGTAACGGGGGTGGATCTCGATCCATCCGGCCTCCGCGGCTTCAACCGGCTCGGTGATACCGGGCGTGGCGGTCAGCATCCTGCCGGTCCTCGTTGGGGAGCAATCGAATCGTCGCGGCCAAAACTTCGTGCGGGGTGAGCGTGGTCATGCAGCGATGGTCGAGCGGGCAAACGCGGAGTTGGCACGGCCCGCACGGCACCGGCTTCTGCAAGTGAATCGCCTTCGCGAAATACGTCTCCGTCCAGCCGATGTGCGTCGGGCCGAACAGGGTAACGACCGGCCGGTCGAACGCCGCGGCGAAGTGCCGCGGCCCGCTGTCGGTCGTCACGAGCACCGAGAGGCGGCGGACGAAGGCTTTGGTCAATCCCAGTGACAACGGGCTGTCGGCGAGGCTGACCACGCCGGGTGCCCCGTATAGATCGACGATGGCCCGGGCCACGTCCCGTTCGCTCGGCCCGCAGAGCAC
>JANOSQ010000155.1:0-2142 GCA_031415915.1 Fimbriiglobus sp.
GCCGGACGAGCGCGCTGTCGTCCGGCGTTTCGGCGAGGTCGTCGCCCGCCCCGGCCCCGGCTTGTGGATCGGCTTCCCCTACGGGATCGACCGCATCGACCGCGTGCCCGTCCGCGTCGTCCGGCAACTGCCGGTCGGCTACAACGCCGAGGAATCGAACGACGCCCCCGGTCTGCCGAGGGGTCAACTGCTCACGGGGGATCAAAACCTCGTGAACCTCAAGCTCGTCGTCGAGTACGCCATCGACGACCGCGATGGCCCGCTCGAGAACTACGTGGCCAACCGCGATCAAGTCGAGGGCGTCCTCACGCGCGAAACCGAAGCGCTCGCCGCGGAGTGGGTCGGCAGCCGCAAGGTGGATCGCGTCCTCGGCGGCCGGGCCGCGTTGACCCAGTGGATCACCGCGCGGCTTCCCGAGCGGTTGGGGGATCAACGCCTCGGTATCGTGCTGCAACGGGTGAGCGTCGAATACCTCGCGGCGCCGGAAGAAGTCCGCGACTCGTTCGAAGCCGTGAACCAGGCCCAGACGAACATCCGCACGCGCCGCAATCAGGCCGAGCAGGAAGCGGAGCGTTACCTGAACGATGCGAACACGCTGAAGTACCGCCTGGAAAACGAAACCGCGGCCTACCGCAATGAAACCGAGACGCAAGCCCGAACGGAAGCCGCGGCATTCGAAGCCCGGCGGGCCCAAGCCGCTCCGCTGCGGGCCAACAACCCCGATTTCCTCGCGGCGATCTGGCGCGAGGAAATCGGCCTGCTCCTCGCGGAACTGAAAACCCGCAGCCGGATCGAACTGCTCGACGACTTCCTCGGCCCGAACGGGCTAGAATTGAACCAGTTCGTTCCGACGAGAAAATCCCCGGGGCGCTGATCGTGGCCAGTCTCTCCGTCGTCCAAGGCCCCGATCTCGGCCGGACGTTCCCGCTCGTCCCCGGCATCGCCGTACTCGGCCGGCATTCCGCCAACGCCGTGTCGCTCTCCGATCCGCGCGCGTCGCGCCGGCACTGTCAACTCGTTGTCACCGAGGCGGGAGCGCAGCTGAGCGACCTCGAAAGCGGCAACGGCACCCTCGTCAACGGGCTGACGATCCAGTCGATCACTCTCCAATCCGGGGATCGGATCCAACTCGGCGACACCGTGCTCGCCTACTCCGCCGATGCCCCCGGCGGCTCCGCCCTCGAAGCGGATCGCACCAAGATCGTCGTCAATCCGCAGGCGGATTTCGCGTCCGCCATCCTGAAATCCCTCCCGGCCGAGGCCGGGAGCGAGATCCTCCGCCGACCGGAATTGGCGGGGTCCGATTGGCTCCGCAGCCGGCTCGCCAACCTCGCCGTGCTGTACGAAGCCTCCCACGCCATCAGCGATATCCTCGACGTCGAAGAGTTGCTCGGCCGGATCGTCGAACTCGTGGTGAAGGCGACCGACGCCGACCACGGCTGCGCCATGGTGCGACCGGCCGACGGTGGCGAATTGTTACCGATGGCGGTGCGGGCCAGGGCCGGACGGATCGCGGGCGACATCGTCATCTCCCGCACCGTCATGGAGCACGTGCTGACTTCGAAGGAAGGCGTCCTCGTCACCGATGCGGCCGAGGACGAGCGCTTCCGCGGCGGAGAGAGCATCGTCCGCCACCGCATCCGCGAAGTGCTCTGCGTGCCGATGCGCGGTCGGCACGACACCGTCGGCGTGCTCTTCCTCGACACGAGCGTCGTGGCGGGCACGACCGGCGAAGCGGTGAAGTTCAACGAGGATCACCTGCGCTTAGCCATCGCCGTGGCGCACCAAGCGGCGCTCGCCGTGGAAGAGAACC
Source organism: Fimbriiglobus sp. (assembly GCA_031415915.1). Lineage (GTDB taxonomy): Bacteria > Planctomycetota > Planctomycetia > Gemmatales > Gemmataceae > JALHQU01. The sequence continues at coordinate 1,814 of JANOSQ010000155.1, forward strand.
AATCGCGCCAAGCGCTGCTGCAAGCCGAGCGCCTCGCGGCCATCGGGCAGACCATCGCGGCCCTCTCGCACCACATCAAGAACATCATGCAGGGCGTCCGTTTCGGCTCCGACATGGTCCGCATGGCCCTGCCCGACCTCGACCGCGAATTGCTGAGCAAGGGCTGGCGGCTCGTCGAAAAGAACCAAGCGAAGATCGACGACCTCATCCTCGACATGCTCAGCTTTTCCAAGGAGCGCGAGCCGCTGCTGGAACCGACCGACATCAACGGCCTCGTCGGCGAAGTGCTCAACGTGGTGCGCGGCCGCGCCGGGGAACTCGGCGTCGAG
>JANOSQ010000156.1:0-8408 GCA_031415915.1 Fimbriiglobus sp.
ATGAAGCTCGAAGACGTCGATCTGCGCGTGCCGTTCTCGTACAAGAACGACGCGCTGCTGATCCTGCCGATGGTGAAGGTGACGGTCGAGCGCGGCGACCACTGGACGAACGACCGCCTCGGGGCGCCCGGCGGCCAAGAACTGTACGATTACCCCGTCGTCGACAAGCTCCACTTCGCCGGCATCCGCCTGCTGGCGCTGTACGATCCCGACCCCGTCACCGTCTTCAACCTCTACTATTTGCTGACTTACCCGCTGACGACGCTCAGCGCCCTGTTCGTCCTGCGCCGCTTACGGCTCTCGGTCGCCGCGTCGATTGCGATGAGCGTGCTCTACACTTTCCAGCCGTACCACTACCTCCGCGGCGAAGTCCATTACTTCCTCGCGGCCTACTTCGTCATCCCGCTCACGCTCTGGGTCGCCTTGCGATTCTGCCAGGGGGCGATCCCCTTTTTCCTCCGGCGGGACGACGGCACCTTCCGGCGTCGGCCGTTCCAAGCCGCCGGGTGGGGAACCGTACTCGTCGCGATCCTGACGGCCACGGCCGGGGCCTATTACGCCTTCTTCGGGTGCGCCCTCCTCGCCGCGGCGACCGTCTACGGAACGTGGGTGGTGCGGACGTGGCGCGCCCCGCTCGTCGGCTTCGGCACCGTCGCGTTGATCGCCGGAATCGGGCTGTTGAACCACGCGCCGACGGCGAAGTACCAAGCGACGCACGGGGTGAACGAGCGGCCGCACTTGCGCTACTCGGAAGAAGCGGAGATGTACGGGCTCAAGATCGCCCAGATGCTGCTGCCCGTGTCGGGCCACAATTGGCAGCGGCTCGCGATGATCCGCGCCGAGTACGACTCGCCGAAGTTGCGGCCGAGCCAGACCGAGAACGAGTGGGACCCCATCGGCATCGTCGCATCGCTCGGGTTGATCGGCTTGCTGGTGGCCGCGTTTCTCCCCGGCACCCGCAGTTGGCCGGTCGGCCCGCTGGCCTCGCTCATGCTCTTCGGAATCCTCCTCGGCACCATCGGCGGGCTCGGCTCGCTCATCGCGCACCTCGGTACGCCGCAAATCCGCGCTTACAACCGCGTGAGCATCTACCTCGCCTTTTTGGCCCTGATGGCGGTGGGCGTGGCCGTCGACCGGCTGACGCGCTCGAGCTGGCGAATCGCGGTTCCGCTCCGCGTCGCCGCCTTCGCACTCGTCCTGTGGGTCGGGCTGTGGGATCAGTTGAACAACGATTGGTTCCGGGACGACGGGTACGTGAAGGAGCGCAAGAAAATCGCGGCGAGGTACCGCGAAGACCGGGCGTTCTTCGCCAAGATCGAAGCGATGTTCCCCGACGGGGGCGCCGTGTTCAATTACCCGCACGTCCCCTATCCGGAAGCGCAGCCGCTGAAGAATATCGAATCGTACGACCACATCCGCGGCTACCTGCACACGGAGAACGTCCGCTGGAGTTTCGGCAGCATGAAGGGGCGGGAGTGGGACCAGCGCTTGGCGTCGATGGCGGCGGAAGAGACGCCGGCCATGCTCGTCCGGCTGATCCTCGCCGGGTTCGAAGCGATTCTCGTGGATGTCCGAGGGCTGAATGGGAAACAGTTCTCGGACTTGGACGCCGTCATCCACCAAGTCACCGGCGATGGAACCGCGTTCGTCCACCCGGATCAATCGTTGGTTTTGTACGACCTGCGCGCCCACTCCAAGTACCTCCGTGAATCCTACGGGCCGAAGGGCTTCGCGGAGCGCGCCGCGCGGGAACGGGAATCCATTTCCACCCTCTGGCTCAAAGGCTTCGCCAGTTACGAACCCATCGGGCAGGAGAACCGCCGCCAGTACGCCCGGCCGAAGGCCACCCTGCAATTCGTCAACCCGACGGACCGGACGCGGGCGCTCCGCATGAGGATGGAATTCTCCACGCTGAGCAAAGAGCCTTCGACGCTATCGATCCGCGGAGCCATTTGGGAAGACACGGTCACGGATTTGCGTGAGAAGCCCAAAGCCTACGAGCGCACCATCGTCCTTCCGCCGGGTCGCCACGCGGTCGAATTCGATTGCCCGCCGCCGAACACATTTCTGCCGGCCGACTCGCGTTGGCTCTTCTTCTCCATCAGCAACTTCACCTGGGAAGAAGTGCCGGTGCCGTGAACCGCTCGGGTGACGAGCCGGACGCGCAAGCGACGGACCGATTGCCTGGGGAGACGCTTCAGAACTGGCCGAGTGGCAGGCGGCCGGTCGCTTGCGCGTCCGGCTCGTATCCCGACCCCTCATTCGACCGTGCCGAGCGGTTGCGACACCTCGTAAACGAGGTAGCGCCCCCGGCCCGCGTCCGAGCGGAACACCGTTTGGCGGCCGTCGTACGGGAACACGCCGGCCCAGTTCGCCGATAGCTCCGGCTGGAGATTATCCGGGCTGCGGCCCGGGCGATACGGCGCCGTGCGATCCCACCCCTCTTGGCGGGCGACCCATTCCAAATCGACGACCACGAAGCGCACGACCGGGTTGGCTTTCAGCTCGGAGCGGACGATGCGGTAGGCGTTCGGCCCGATGCCGTCGGTGTTGTGGATGTGCATGAAGCGGAGGCCCGGCCGGAGGTTCAAGCTCGTGTAGAGCGAGTGAACGCCTTCGTTCCAGCAAACCAGTTCGCGGTCCCGGATGCGTTGCGCGCGGAGGTACGCTCCCACTTCGGCGAGCTCCTCCCAGTTCGTCGTGGCGATGTAATTCGTGGAAGCGGGGTGCGGCTTCTCCCGTTTCACGGCATCCTTCAACCGGGCGTCGGCTCGGCCGGAAGGCGGCGTGGTGAACGCGGCCCGCCACGAGCGGAAATACCCCGGCTCCGTCGCGGGGTTCCGGTAGTGGGCTTCGAGCCGGGCGTAGCGCGGCGAATCCCGGAGTTCCGGGCGCTCGTCGGCGATCAAGAAGCCGAGGTTCAACACGGCGATGCCGGCGAGGACGAGCGCCGGGAGACACCAGCGCTGGGACGACAAAACCGCGAGCATCAGCAGGATTTCGAGGACGTGGACGTAAATGAATTCGCGCTGGATGAGCAAGGACACGGCGACCCACGCGGCGAAGAGGCCCGCCAGCGCCGCGCGGTTGAACCGCGCCCGATCATCCGGGGCCGGATCGTACCAGCTCGCCCGCAACGCCCGACCGACCGGGCCGCGCATCCCGTCCGGGAGCCAGCGCGCCGACAGGATTCGACCGTCGATCAGCGCGGCGATCACCAAGAGCACCGTCGGCACCAAGCAGGCGCTCCACGGCCGGAACCACGTCAATTCCAAGTCGATGCGCCCGCCCAACTCGGCGAACATGATCTCGGAGTAATGGACGTTCCACTCGGTCATGACGATCCAGTAATGCGGCCACGTCCCCGAAGCGACGAGATACCCGAGGCCGGCCAAACCCAGCGCGATGCCCGCCGCCAAGTTCCCGGCCAAATCTTTCGCGGCGATGCGCCAAGAGCCGCCGCTCAACCGCCGGGCCGTCAACAGCCAGGCGATCAGCGCCAGTGGGATTACTTGCGGTTTGATCCACGTCGCCAAGCCCCAGAGCAAGCCCTCTGCGAACGCCGGTCGAAAAGAACCGATGCCGGGTCGCCCGATGCGGCGCAGCCGGAGCGCGACGGCGGTGAGGATGGGCAGGGCCAGCCAGATGTCGCGCTGGGCGTGGATGTACTCGGAGCTGAACAAATAGATCGCGAGGCCGCCCGCCAAGGCCCAAGCGCGCGATGCCGGGGTGCCGCCCCCTATTTTCGCCAGTCGATCGAGCGCGAAGAGGATCCCCGCGAGGACGGCGAGATCGACGGCGCGAACCGCGATGGCGCTCGAGCCCAAAGTCGCCCGGAGCAGGGTGAGGCACCAAACGAAGCCGGGGGGGTTGGTGTCGAAGACATCCCGGTAGTGGACGCCGCCGGCGAGGAGTTCCCGCGCCGCGACATCGTAGAGGGTGACATCGCACCAGAGGGGCAACCGGAGAAACACGGGGACGCCGACGAGGGCGAGCAACGCCGAAAGGATCAATGGCAATCGCGGCGAGCGAACGAACTGCGCGACCGACTCGCTCACGATGCCCCCGTCTTCAGGTGCGGTTCGAGGGCTCGACCACGGTACGATTCGATTGTATCGCGCAGCGGCTGCCCTTCCATCACCGCGATCGGACCGCCTCGGGATCTCGACGGGGTCGGCTATTTTCTTTCGGGCAATACGAGCCGGACGCGTGAGTGAGCGACGGACCGCACGCCTTGCGGCGAGTTCCGAATTGTATCCCGGTGCAATCGGTCCGTCGCTCACGCGTCCGGCTCGTATCGGACATTCTGGAGTCCGGTCGAATTCATTTTACTCCGTCGCCAACCGCGTCAACGGCCGGCGCAGTTTGTCCCATACCTCGGGGAGCAGTCCGTAGGCGAGGGCCAGATACTGGATCGGGTGGAGCGTCCGTTTGCGGCTCCCTTCTTGCATCTGCATCCGGCAGGCGCCGCACTCGGTGCTGCCGAAGAGCACCCGGGGCCGTTTCAATTCGTCGATCATCGGCTGCCCGGCCTTCAGTGAATCGGCGTAGGCCGAGGCTTGCAAGCCGTAGGTACCGGCCATGCCCGAGCAGCTTTTGTCGATGGTGTGGACTTCCAAGCCTGGGATCAATCCGAGCAACTTCGGGCCGGCCGCCTCGCCGCCGAGAGCCTTGATGTGACACGGCACATGGTGCCCGAGTTGGAGGTCGAGCCGCTGCGGGAAATCGGTGCGCAGGCTGCCGGCTTCGTGCAGCTTCCAGAGGAACGCGGTGAGTTCGACGGTTTGGGCCGCGACCAAGCGGGTGTCCACATCGTCGAAGAGATCGAGGTAATCCTGCGACAGCGTCAGCGCGGCCGTCGGCTCGGCGCAGAGGATCGTGTAGCCGTCGCGGGCCAGATCGACGAGCAGGCGCACGTTGGCGGAAGCGATCTCGCGGGCGGTGTCGATGTCCCCTTGGACGAGCGCCGCGACGCCGCTGCCGCGCTGCCGGGGTGGAACGTAGACGTCGAAGCCGTGGTGTTTGAGCACGGCGACGGTCGCCTCGCCGATGAGCGGGTCGTTGTGGTTGGCGAAGGTATCGACGAAGTACGCCACCTTCGGCTTGTCCGAGTCGGGGCTCGGCCGGCGGTTCCAACCCGCGGTTTTTGCCCGGCGCAGAAAGGTGCGGTGCGTGAACTTCGGCAGCGTCCGTTTGCGGCTCAGGCCGAAGAAACGCTCGATCAGCCAGCGCGCCGCCGAGTTGCCGAGGATGCGGTTGGTGGTGAAGGCGAAATTGCCGCCGAGTGTCACGAGGCTTTCGATGCGGGCGAGCATCCACCGGTCGCGGTCGAGGCCGTGCTCGGCATGGTACGCGGCCTTGGCTTCGAGCGCCAACTTCGGGATGTTCACCTGGCTCGGGCATTCGGTGCGGCACATCTTGCAGTTCACGCACAGCTCGGCGATGGCGCGGGCTTCCTCCGTCGAGAGAGTTTCCCGGAACAGGTTCGCCTTGGCCCGCGGGCTGGCGGCTTCGGAACCCGCGGCGCGGAAGGTCGGGCACATCCGCGTCGGCGGATCGATCGTCCGGCAATCGCCGCAGCCGTTGCAGCGGCCCGCTTCGGTCGGTGGGGTCGTCGGCGCCCAGAGCATCAGCGGTTGGCGCGGGGTCGCCGGGGTCGGCTCGCGCAGCGGCCACGCGGCGCGGCTCGGGTCGGTGCCGGTGATCTTGCCGGGGTTCAACAGGTTCTTCGGATCGAAGATTTGCTTCAACTCCGCGAAGACGGGCACCAGGTCCCCGTACTGTTGGGCGATCCACGGCGTGCGGGCCAAACCGACGCCGTGGCGCGTGCTGATGGTGCCCCCGAGGCTGATGGCGAGCTGGGCGACTCGATCCGCGAGGGCCCACATTTTCTCGCGGTCGGCGGGGGAATCGAGGTCGATGAGCGGCCGGACTTGCACCTGCCCCGCGAGGGGGTGGACGAGGAACGCCCCGGTGAGGTCCTGCCGGCGGAGCAGTTCCGCGACGCCGGAGACGTAGCGCAAGAGGCTCTCGGCGGGCACGGCGGTGTCTTCGACGAAGGCGAGCGGGCGGATCTTGCCGGTGTTGGCGGTGGCTCCGGAGACCGCCGCGACGCGGAAGCGATCGACCTCGGCGAGTCGCTCGGACGCCGTGGTCGGCCCGATCCATTCTTCCACGGAGACGGTGTCTTGAACCCGGCGGATCGCCGAAGCCAACAGAGCGCGGGCGTGCGGCAGCGAGTCCGCTTCGACGCGCAGTATGGCGAGGGCCGCAGCGTCGATGGGCACCGCGATCGCCGTGCGGGCGAGCGCCGAGCGGGACAGCGAGAGCAAGCGCTGATCGAGCACCTCGCAGGAGACGACGCCTTCGGCCGTTTGCAGGGAAAGCCCGGCCCGCAACGCTTCGTTCAGCGTCTCGAAGGCGAGGAGGACGGCGCCGGTGCCACCGGGGAGGGGGATCGTTTTCAACTCCGCGGCCGTCGTGATCGCCAGCGTCCCTTCGGTGCCGATGAGCAACCGCTTGAGGTGCAACCCCGCGGCGGTACTGACGTCGTGGAGGACATAACCGGCTCGGTGGAAGCGGGTTTGCGGTCGCCGCGCTTGGATCGCTTCCTGATTCGCCGAGAGCAGGGCGGAGGTCTGCGAGCGGATCTCGGTGGTGCGCAGGTTTTCGCTGGCGACGCGGCCCGGCCCCAACAAAGCCGCGGTGCCGTCGTCCCACAAGACATCGAGCGAATGCACGGCCTCGCGGAAATAGCCGTGGACTGAAACATTCGAGCCGCTGGCGTCGGTGGCGATCATCCCGCCGAGGGTCGCGCTGGCCGCGCTCGCCGGGTCGGGTCCGATGCGGCGGCCGACCTCGGCGAGTTCGGCGTTCAACGCGGTCAGCGTGACGCCGACCTCGGCGCGGATGCGGTTGTCGGCGAAGCCGCCGATCCCCCGGAAGTGTTGGGCGAGATCGATCATCAGCCCCGCCCCGAGCGATTCGCCGGCGAGACCCGTCCCGGCGCCGCGCGGCATCACGGGCAGACCGTTCGCGTGGGTGTACTTCAGCAGCACCGCAAGGTCGTCGGTATCGAGCGGGACGGCCACGCCGTGGGGGAGAATCTGGAACGGGCTGGCATCGGTGGCGTAGAGCGCCCTCGACGGGGGATCGAAGTGCAGTGCCCCGCGGAACTCGCCGCGGAGGTCGTCCCGGATTTGGCTGGCGGAGGGGAACACGGGGACATGATACGCCGGGGAAGCGGAACCTCCCCGGCGCCGAACGTCACTTCGCCGGTTCCTTCAAGGAACTCAAGAACTCCACCAGATCGCGCAGCTCCCGCTTCGAGAGCTTCTTCACCGCGTCCTCGGGCATCGCCGACTTATCCGGCTTCTCGGTGTCCACATCGTCCTTGGGCACCACGATCACTTTGTTTTCCGGCGTGACCACCGTGTATTCCTTCGCGTTCTTGCTCCGCAGCACCCCCGAGATCGTGCGGCCGTCGAGCAGCACCAGGATCACGCTCTCGAAGCCTTTGGCGATCTGCTTGCTCGGCAGCACCATCGACTCCAGCAGGTATTCGCGGGTTTTGTCCTTGGCCACGCCGTTGACAGCAGGGCCGACGTCGCCGCCTTGGCCGTCGAGCTTGTGGCAGCGCTGGCAATAGACTGCGGCGTTATTCAAGAAGATGTTGCGGCCCTTCTCGGCGTCACCGCCGGAGAGTACCTCGCGGTTACGGCTCAAATGATCCTTCGCTTCCCCCGCGCGGGCCGCGGTGTCGATCGCTTTGAGCTTCTCCCGGAGCGGGGCGTGCAGTTTCAGCTTGTCCTTCTCGGCGCGGGCCTTGGCCGCTTCGAGGACGTCGAGCTTCAATTCCCCGGCGAGTGCCCCCTTGGCGTAGAGGTCGAGTTGCTCGGCCAAGGCTTCGTCGATCTCTTTCGACTCCGGCATCTTGGCCATCGCTTCGAGGGCAAACTGGCGTTCGATGGCGCTTGCGGTTTGGCTCTTGAGCAGCAGCGGTAACGACTGGGCGGCGCCTTTGGAATCCAGATTCGCCGCGACGACGAGGGCCGCGCCGCGCAGGCGGTCGGCGGTGGAAGCGCCGGCGAGTTTGATGGCGTCGGCCAAGTTCGGCGCCTTCAAAGCTTCGAGCGCGAACAGCGCATCGACGCGGGCGCCGGTCGGCTGCTTGGCATCCGTGAGCATGGCGAGCAGAATCGGGCCGGCGTCTTGGATGCCGAGCTTCGTCACGGTGGCCACGGCTTCCTTGCGAACGGCCTCGCTGCCGACGAAGACCTTCGCAATCAGGGGTTTGAGGGCGTCGACGGCGTCGGTGGCCGGGTGATCGGGTAAGTCTTGGCGCAGGCCCGTGATACCGTCGCGCTTCGACGGCTTGGCCCAATCGGCGAGGAGCTTGAGGGCCGCGA
>JANOSQ010000157.1:0-3420 GCA_031415915.1 Fimbriiglobus sp.
GATGATCGCGTCGAGTTCCTGCCATTTCGGGCCGCCGACGCCGAAGGCGGTGCAGTTGCCGGCGGCGAGCGTGCGGGCTTGGCCTTCTTCGCCGCTGTGGTAGTGCAGCGCCCCGCAGCAAGCTTGGGCCTTGGGAATCCAAACATCGCAGCCATTGGCTTGGAGCACCTTGGCCGTGGCGTAGTTCGTCTGCGGGTACAACCCGTCGGCGACGCAGCCGAGGAACAAGCCGACCTTCGCCCGGCGCGGCCCGATGGCCGGGAGCAGTTCGGGCAAGCTTCCGTAGTGGCGCTTCAGCGGCGGGAGCATCCCGTGCATCGTCCGCATCGACTTCGGCAGTAGCTTCAGCACCCCCGACTTCCGCATGAGCCAGTCGAGACCGGTCCACTGCGCCAACCGCGCCGGGCCGAGCGCCAACCGCGTGCGAATGCGGCTCGGGAAGATTTTGAACAGCATCTGGCGCTGGATCCAATTCAGCGAGCGGGTGGTGCGGCCGGGGTCGAGGTGCTCCATGTGCTCGCGGAACGGTTCGATCAGCTTGCCGTACTGCACACCGGAGGGGCAAGCCGTTTCGCACGCCCGGCAGTTCAAACAGAGGTCGAGGTGCCCCTTCACGACGCCGTCGAGTTCGAGCGCCCCGTCGATCACTTGGCGCATCAGGTAAATGCGGCCGCGCGGCGAATCGGCCTCGTTCCCGGTTTCCACGTACGTCGGGCACGCGGCGGTGCACAACCCGCAGTGGACGCAATCGAGGATGAGTTCGTAGTCGATATCCGGCTTCGACGCGGCCAATGGGAGTTCGAGTTTGGTCGGGGCTGCAAGAGCCATAGGGTGTGCCGTGGTCTTAAACTGCTGAATAGGGTTCGCACAATCACTCCCGGCATTGTACGATTTGGGGGTCGGGTGCTGCAACTCCACGCGGGAGAGATCGCCGATGTACGTCGAATCCGTGTCGCTGACCGATTTTCGCTGCTTCGAGAAGGCGTCGACGACGTTCGTCTACCCCGGCGTCGCGGCGTTGCCAGAGGGGGCGCTGCCGAACGTGACGTTGCTCATCGGCATCAACGGAGCGGGGAAGACGAGCTTGTTGAAGGCCATCTCGCTCGGTGTGCTTGCTCCCATCATCGAGGGATTAGGCTATCGCCCATATTATCTCGTTAAAAAAAGCAAAGAAGGCTCAACCATAAAACTCAATTATCAAATCCGAAATCAGGACACAGAGTTCCGAGAAAGTCAAAATCTTGTCACAGGCAATTCGTACTCAAATTCCTTGACAATCGATTCTTACGGCCAAGAATCCCTCTTTAAAAAGCCGAACTTGGCCCATTACGGAGAAAAGAAACAACTGTTGAATAGCTACCACAGCGATACTTCTCCTGCATATTTTATGCTCGGATACGGCGCACTTCGGCGAACGGAATTGGCCGAGAACATCGATTCACGATGGTCACGATCCCGCCACCCTCGTTTTCAACGTGTTGCAAGTCTATTCGACGATGCAATCTCTATTCTCCCGCTCGCCTCGTGGTACCCGTCCGTAAAAAAACGCAAGAAGGAGTTGCTGGCCCTGTTGAATGGATTATTGCCGGAGGACACGCGATTCACTGGCAAATTCCTCGACAACGATGCTCTATTTGAACATCGCGGGGCGACCCTCCCATTCGATACCTTGTCCGATGGCTATCGAAGCTATGTCGGACTCGTCGCCGACTTGCTAAACTATTTGCATAAAATCGCACCTGAGAAATCGCCACTCACGGAAATGTCCGGAGTCGTGATGATCGATGACATCGATGTCCACCTCCATCCCGCCTGGCAGCGCGAAATCGTGCCTAAACTCGCCTCCACTTTCCCGAAACTCCAATTCATCATCACAACGCACAGCCCGCTCGTCGTGGGTACGGTGCACGCGGCCAATATCCGCGTCGTCGAGGAGAATCAGATCTATCAGTTCACCGAACAGACCAATGGCAAAAGCGCCGATCAAATTCTTATGAGCAGCTACTTTGGCCTCGATTCTCCGCGCTCCCCTGCGACCGAGAAGAAGTTGAAGAAGATTTCCAAACGAGTGGCTCGCACGCACGATCCGAAAGCCGCCGTCGAGTTTTTGAAGGAACTCACCGGAAAAAAATAGCCCACCCATGATTCGCTACCCAATCGCACTTGTGGAACTCGAACGCCTCGTCGATGCCGAGGTTCCTACATGGCGTGCCAGAGCCGCCACTCGTACGGACAATTTCATCGCAGCGGGCGAGTATGCTGAGCCGTCGTCGATCTGGTCCGAGGTCAAGCCGGTTTTCATGAGGCTCCAGCACAACAAATGCGCCTACTGCGAACGTGCGCTCGCGGCTGGCGACCATGGTGGTGCAATCGAACACGATCTCGAACACTTCCGTCCGAAGTCATCCGTCGAAGACTGGCCGGGTGGGGTCGAGTTCTCGTTCGCCACTGGCGCAGCCAGTCTGTCCGGGTACTTTTGGCTCGCGTACAACTTGGAAAATTACGCGGCTGCTTGCAAGAAGTGCAACAGCCCGCTCAAGAAGAATTTCTTTCCGGTGCCGGGGACGCGTGGGGGCGTCCTGGATGATCCGCCGACGCTCAATTCGAACGAGAAGCAATTCTTGGTTCACCCCATCGGGGAGCTCGACGACGATCCTCAAGAAATCGTCACATTCCTCGGTATCAATGCCATTCCGGCGAAGAAGACCGGTCCCCGCCGTCGCCGTGGCGATGTCACGATTGCGTTCTTCGAATTGGACGACCGCGAAGAACTCCGACGCGAACGGGCCGAGTTGATTGACTCGCTCGGCCACCACTTGGAAGTGATCCACGACCCCGACGCGACGGAACAGCGAAAAACGCGAGCCAAAACCACAGTGGAGCGGATGCTCCATCCCCGCGCCCGGCACTCGTCATGCGTGAAATCGATGGGGGAACTCTACATGGCCGACGTTAATCAGGCCGAAATCTTGATCGACGCTGCGCGAGTTTTTCTCGATAGCCTTCCATGAGCCGCACTGAGTCTTAATGGTCTGTTTCACAAATGATGTCGTGGTTTCGGCGTGGCTTCGCTACAAGGTGGTGAATGCTTCCCAAATGCAGGTGGCCGCCGATGCGAGGTCCGAAGCCGACGCGTTGTACCTTCCCAGACGATTTCGTGCAAGAGGCCCACGTCGCCGTCGGCCGCCGCACCATCGCCGTCCGCGATGCCCAGCGGTTCCACCTCGCCCGGGTGGTTCACGAACACCCCGCGATCGCCCACGACGAGGCCGCCCGCTCGGTCGGATTGTCCGCCCGCCAAGTCCAACGCTGGCGGCGGCGCTGGGCCACCGGCGCGTTCGACATCCGCGACCGCAGCGGACGCGGCCGGAAGGCCGCTTTTTCCCCCGCTGGACTGCGCTTGGGTCAAAGCCCTCGCCT
>JANOSQ010000158.1:0-3406 GCA_031415915.1 Fimbriiglobus sp.
GGTCGTCTACCTCTGGGCCGACCGCGTCGCGCAGGAATTGAAGTTGACCGTCGATTACAAGGTCGATTTGAAGAAGGAGAAGATCGAACTGACCGACGAGGGCAAGCAACGGGTGCGCTACTCCAACCCGCCGACGGGCGAACACGCCACGGCCATGGACAAACTCCTCGAGGCGATGGAGAAAGCCCTGCAAGCCCGGTACCGCTTCACCCGCGACCACCACTACATGGTCAGCCCGGAGCAGAAGATCGTCATCATCGACGAAGGCACCGGCCGGCCGATGCCGGACCGCAACTGGCGCGACGGCTTGCACCAAGCGGTGGAAGCCAAGGAGAAAGTGCCGATCACGATGCAGTCCGACCACGCGGCGCAAGTGACGTACATGAACTTCTACCGGCTCTACAAGAAACTCGGCGGCATGTCCGGGACGCTGATGCCGAACTTCTGGGAACTGCGGAAGGTCTACCGCCGCTGGGTGACGAAGGTCCCCACGAACCGACCCATCAAGCGCGTGCAGCACCCGGATCTGGTCTTCCCGACCGAGCAGGCGAAGTTCGAAGCGGTCGTGAAGCAGGTGCAAGCGATGATGGCCGGGGGTCGGCCGGTGCTCATCGGCACGCGGACCGTCGATGCGTCCGAGAAGCTCTCCAAGATGCTCGTCGCCGGCGGCGTCGAGCACAAAGTCCTCAACGCCCGCCAGAACGATCAAGAAGCGATGATCGTCTCGCGCGCCGGGCAGTTGGGCAACGTGACGGTGGCCACGAACATGGCCGGGCGGGGAACCGACATCAAGCTCGGGCCGAAGGTCGCGGAGAACGGCGGCCTGCACGTCATCGGCACCGAACGCCACGAGGCGGAGCGAATCGACCGCCAGCTCGCGGGCCGCGCCGGGCGCCAAGGCGACCCCGGCACCGCGCAGTTCTTCCTGAGCTTGGAAGATCAACTCCTCGAAGGTTTGGGCGTCGCCCGCAAGAAGTCGCTCGTCGCCGTCGGTAAGGCCGGCGGGAACCGGAATTGGAACGCGTACCGCAAGCTCTTCCGCATCGCCCAAAAGCGGCTCGAACGCAAACACCGCAAGCAGCGGCTCGACCTGATGAACTACGACAAGCAGCGGCAGGAAATGCTCCAAGACCTCGGTGCCGACCCGTATGTCGATTGATTCCCCACCGCGCTTCCTCATCTCGCTGGAACGCCTCCCGATCTTCGGGCTGACGGTCGCCGCGCTCTTCGGCAGTCTGTTCGTGAAGTACATCCACGACGTGGACATGTACTGGCAACTCGAATTCGGCGCCATCATCTGCCGGACGGGTGCGTGGCCGAGCTTCGAACCGTTCTTGCACGGCAAGGAGCACGTGCCGAACGTGCCCATCTGCTGGCTCTCGCAGGTGTTCTATTTCCAAATCTGGTCGCTCGGAGGTTGGCCGCTGTTGCAGATCGTCGAAGGGGCACTTTGGATCGGCGGCTACGCCGCGGTGGCTTGGGCACTGCGCCGACAAGGCGCGTGGGGCTGGCCCGCGGCGCTCGCACTCTTGTGCGGGTTCCTCCCGGCCTACACCTTCGCCAGCATCCGCCCGCAGACGTTCGCGCTGCTCGGCTTCGGCCTGACGATGGTTCTGACGTGGGCCGAGTGGAAGCTCTGGAAGAAGCTGCTCGCCGGGGCGATCCTGTTCGTCGTCTGGCAGAACGCCCACCCGTCCGTGCTGATGGCCGGGGCTTGGCTCGGCCCCCTGACCATCGGCACCGTGATTCGGTGGCTGCGTCGGTCATCTGCGCATCGCGGGCCGTTCCCGTGGGATTTCGCGGGGTTGAGCACGCTCGCGGTCGCCGCGGCGTTCGCCTGTCCGAGCCCGCTCGAAACGTTCGAGCTGGCCCGGGCCAACGAGCGGATGTCGAAGCACCTCGACGTCTCGGAGTGGATGCCGCTCTTCTGGGACGCCTTGCCGTTCTGGGGGCAGTACGGCTTGGAAGGCCGCGGCACGACGCTCCTCGCCCTCGTTCTCCTCGCGGGCCTACTCGCCTTCCGTGGGCGGCGATTGAAAGTCGAAGAAGTGGTCACGGCGTTGGCCATGGCGGCGCTGACGTGGCAGATGTACCGCTTCGCCGTCTTCCTCGGGTTCGCGCTCATCCCGTTGGCGTACCGCGCCTTCGCCCCCGCGCCGAATGGCCCACCGCCACCGTCGCTGGTTCGCCGCTGGAAATGGTTGCTGTGTGCCGCATTCGTCATCGCCATCGCCATCAGCCTCGGGCGCTTCGCCATCGCGAAAGTCGCGGCGCCGGAGCGGATCCCCGTCGATCCGCACATGGACTACTTCCCGTTCGAGGCCGTGGCGCGGATGAAGGACGCCGTCCCGCCGGGAACGGTTTACTGCAACTTCTTCTGGGGGGGTGTGGTCGTGCGCGGGAATCCGCAGTGGAAGGTCTCGCACGACGGCCGCTATTACCACTTCGACAAATCCGAGTGGAGCCGCTACTGGGCCGGGATGCTGCAACTGCACGAATCGATGCACCGGGCCACGCTTCCGGAGTTGGTCGCCGATTACCGGCCCGTGGCCTTCTTGCTGCGCACCGGCCAAGACGATGGATTGATCGGGAAACTCGACGAACCCGCATCGGGGTGGAAGCGCATGACCGATCCGAGCGGGAAGGCCAGCTTCGACCGGGGCCAAGCGGTGGTCTTCGTGCCGAGAACCGATTGACCCGGACTCACTTCCCCACCCGGTAGAGCCGGTAGTTCTCGTCTTCCCAGATCACCGTCAACCCGTCGATCGCCACGGCTTTGTCGAGTGGCACCACGACGTGCGTGATGCCGCGCCCGATCAATTCCGCCCGGGTTGCGGTGCCCGTTTTCGTCACCGCGGCGTTCCAATCCACCCGCCAGCGCCATTCGAGCACATCGACATCGCGGTAGGGGATCGCTTTGAAATCGACGTAGATCGGTGCCCCCGCCCCGATGCGAAAGCGCTGGAAGTCGATCGGAATCACGCGCCGATCCGTCTTCTGAGCCGGGAGCGGTTTGAAATCGCTCGAGATCGCCCCGCGGTGCTCGCCCAACTTCGGCACGGTCACCGGCAGCAAGTAGACGTCCCCCGGTCGGCGGTTGGCGCGGACGTACGCCATGAGCGGTTCTTCGGCGTCGTTGGTCGCAAAGCCCTGCCGGAAGTGCATGATGCCGAGACCGGCCAAGGCCAACCCGCCGATCGCTGCGAGGGCGAGTCCGGTTGCGGGTGCCGATTCGATCCAAGTTCCCGCCGCGATTACTAGTCGCGCGAGTACGATCATCGTCGCCATCGGCAACAGGATGACCGACGCCCGCCACGGGAAGAGCAGCGCGAGGGAATGGTTCCCCGTGGCGAGTTGCGCCACCGTCAGGAACACGCACGCGAGCAGCAGCGCGGCGAGAATCGGA
>JANOSQ010000159.1:0-5392 GCA_031415915.1 Fimbriiglobus sp.
CTTCGGAACCCGCCGCTGCCCACAAATTGTTGCGGCGGGTTCCGAAGACTCCACCCGCCCTACGCAGAAAAGAGGTCTCGCTCAAATGACTTGGACTTCAGCAAGAATCCTCTTGCCGATCTTGGGTTTCAACGAATCCTTCATTGCCACATCGACTCGGATTTCCAAGTGTTCTTCGAGTGTGAACTGTAATTCACTCAATGTGAATAGCGACACATACGCCCCCGGTCGAAACGTCACCAGTACATCTAAGTCGCTGTCCTCCCGATTGTCGCCGCGCACGCGGGAGCCGAACAGGCCCAACTCGGCCACGCCGAATTTCTGGGCCAACTCGGGAAGCATCGCCTTCAATTGCGCCCGGTACTCGTCGATGGTGCGGCTCATAGTTCCACCACCTCGATCTGCTTGTTCGTGTAGATGCAAACCTCTCCCGCGATCTCCAAGCTCGCCCGGACGATCTCGCCCGGTTTCAGGGCCGTGTGTTTCAGCAAGGCCCGGGCCGCCGAGAGGGCGTAGGGGCCACCGGAGCCGATGGCGAGCACGCCGTCGGTCGGTTGGATCACGTCGCCGGTACCGCTGAGCAGCAGCAGGTGCTCCTTGTCCATCACGATCAGCATCGCTTCCAAACGGCGGAGCATCCGATCCATGCGCCAATCTTTGGCGAGTTCCGCCGCGGCGCGGGGCACCGAACCTTGGTGATCCCGCAGTTTGCCCTCGAAGCGTTCCAGCAGTGCGAAGGCGTCGGCCGCGGCCCCGGCGAACCCGGTGACGACTTTCCCATCGTACAGCGTGCGGATCTTCTTCGCGTCGTTCTTCATGACGATGTTGCCGAGGGTCACCTGGCCGTCGCCGCCGATGGCCGCACCACCGGGGGTGTGCACCGCTAGGATCGTCGTCGAACGGATGCGTTCCATCCAAATGCTCCGGGGCACCGTGCGAATAGCATGACTGGTAACGGACGGCCAACGTTCCAGTTATGATAGACCGGCTGGCAAAAGGGGTAGAACTCCCCGGGCGATCCGGGGCGATTTCGACCGCGCCGGCGCGGGAATCGGCTAGAATAGAACAGTGGAGATTTTCACCGGTTCGATCCACCGTTCCTCAACCTCCGGAGAGGCATTCGAGATGCGTACGATCCTGCGTTTTTCGTGGCTGGCCCTACTGGTTGTGGGCCTGTCCGCACCCGCGGCCTTGGCGAGCAAAGCGGAGTCCGCCAAGCCCCAAGACGGCGTGATGAAGGTCGAAGACCGGGCGGAACTCTTCACCGCCTCTGGCATCGACACCGCCAAGGCCAAATTTGACGGGACGACGTTCAAGTCGAGCACGCATCTGACGGTCGTGACCCGCAACGCCGTACCCGATTCCAAGAAGAAGGATTTCACCGCCACAAACAACGACCGGGCCAAGCTGAAGCCGCTGTTCGCCGACTGGGCCAAGCAGATCGCTCAAGAGGAACGGGCCACCGGCATCCTCGTGCTGGTTTACGTCCACAACGAAAAATTCTGGGTCACGGCCGTCGCCGACAAAGCCATGGACGTCCATCGCAACTTCACCGACGCCAACGCGTCCATGTTCGAGCGCAAACTGCTGACCGCCGTGGAAACGGCCCAGAAACAAACCGGCGATGAAGCCAAGAAAACCCGCGACGCCGGTCTGCTCGAAGCGACGAGCTACGTCATCGACGAACTCAAAGATACGAGCCTCCCGGCCGACACCAAGCTGAAGTCGGACGAAAAGAAGGAGACCGGTGGCATGAGCATCCTCGGCTGGGTTTGCATCATCGGCGCCGTCCTGCTCGGCGTCTGGATCCTCATCGCGCTCATCCGCATGATGACCGGCTCCGTCAACGGCTACGGCGGCGGCATGGGCGGCGGCGGAGGAATGGGTTTCATGGGCGGGATGATGGGCGGGATGTTCGGCGCCATGGCCGGGATGTACCTCTACGACCAGTTTACCGGTGGCCACCACTACAACGATAACTACGGCGGAGGCAGCGACGGCTCCGGCGGCGGCGACACCGGTGGGGATTCGGGCGGCACCGGCGAAGGTGACTTCAGCGGCGGCTCCGAAGGCACCGGCGGCGGCGACTGGGGCGACTCCGGCGGAGGCGACACCGGCGGCGGCGGAGACTGGGGCGGCGACTCCGGCGGCGACTTCGGCGGAGGCGGAGACTGGTAGAAGAAATGCGGAGTTCGGAGTGCGGAATGCGGAGTGTCAGACGATGATCGGCGAATCCGCACTTCGGCTCGGTACCCGAGGTAGCCCGCTCGCCCTGTGGCAAGCGCGATACCTCGATTCGCTTTTGGCCCCGTTCACCGACCCCCGGCCGCGCGAGTTGGTGCTGATCGAAACCAGCGGCGACCGCGATCAGGCGTCCGCCCTGTCCGCGATGGGCGGCTTCGGCGTCTTCACCAAGGCGATTCAAAACGCGCTGTTGGAGAACCGGGCCGACATCGCCGTGCACAGTTTGAAGGATCTCCCAACCCTCGATACCCCCGGCGTTCAATTGGTGGCCACTCCGCGCCGTGGGCCGACCGGCGATGCGTTTATCTCTCGGAAGCACAAGAAGTTCGACGATCTCCCACGCGGCGCCACGATCGGAACCAGCAGTTTGCGTCGGCGGGCGATGCTGGCGAACCGCCGGCCCGATTTGAAATTGGTCGATCTCCGCGGCAACGTCGATACTCGGCTGCGTAAACTCGACGAGCAGAACCTCGACGCCATTGTCCTCGCGGAAGCCGGTTTGGTCCGACTCGGCTTGGCCGACCGTATCACCGGATTGCTCGACTCGGAGTGGATGCTCCCCGCCGTCGGCCAAGGCGCGATCGGCTTGGAGTGCCGAACGCACGATGCGGACTCTCGCTATCTCGCCGAAGGGGTCATGGATCCAGACACGTGGGCGCGCGTCACCGCGGAACGGGCGATGCTCTTCGCCCTCGGGGGTGGGTGCTTGGTGCCCATCGGCGCCACTTCGACCGCCGAGAACGGCGTGTTGACGGTCCGCGGGATGGTGCTGACGGGCGACGGTCGCCGGCGCATCAGCGCGACGCACCGCGGGTTGACCAGCGCCCCGCTGGCCGTGGGGCAGGAACTCGCGGCGATGCTGCTCGACGAAGGTGCGGCGGAGTTGTTGAAGGTGAATTGAGAAACAGTGCCGGGTCGGTGATTCCTAGCCCAGACCTCACCCCCCGGCCCCCTCTCCGAAACGGAGAGGGGGAGCAGGAACTGATTTTCCAGTTCCCCCTCACCGCTTCGGAGAGGGGGCGGGGGTGAGGTCTTGTGAACGAACGCGTCGTCGACTACTTCCGCACTTTTCAAGACCGCCTCGCGGCCGCCGTCTCCGCGGCCGACGGTGGCACCGCGTTCCGCGAAGATTCGTGGATCCGCGCCGAAGGCGGGGGCGGGCGCTCCCGCGTCATCGAGAACGGCGCCGTCTTCGAAAAAGCCGGGGTGAACTTCTCCGAGGTCTTCGGCGAACTCAGCCCCGAGTTCGCCAAGCAACTCCCCGGCGACGGCCTCACTTTCCGCGCCACCGGCGTGAGTTGGGTGCTGCACCCGCGCAACCCGTACGTGCCGACGGTCCACGGCAACTTCCGGTTCCTCGAACACGGGTCGAAGTCCTGGTTCGGCGGCGGGGCCGATCTCACCCCCTATTACCCGTTCCGCGAGGATGTCATCCACTTCCACAAATCGTGGAAGGATGTCGTGGGTCGCTTCGCTCCGATGACCGACTACGCCAAGATGAAGACCGACTGCGACAAGTACTTTCACCTGCCGCACCGCAACGAAGCCCGCGGCGTCGGCGGCATCTTCTTCGACTACTTCGACGGCGGCGATTTGGAGAAAGCCTTCGAGTTCGTCCGCGCCGCCTCGGGCTCCTTCCCCGATGCGTACTTACCGATCGTCGAGCGCCGTAAGGACACGCCGTTCACGCCGGCCCAGCGCGAGTTCCAAGAGTACCGCCGCGGCCGCTACGTCGAATTCAACCTGATTTACGACCGCGGCACCCTGTTCGGATTGAAGACGAACGGCCGCATCGAGAGTATCCTGATGAGCCTGCCGCCGACGGTGCGCTACAAGTACGATTGGCACGCCGAGCCGGGTTCCCCCGAGGCGGAGTTGACGGAGTATTGGCTGAAGCCCCGGGATTGGGCCGACTCATGATGGGCCGAGCCGCCGCAGTTGTCAGTGTGACGATCAAATTCTTCCGGCCTGAAAGGCCGGTTCTGTCAGCCCGGGTCGGAGTTGGCGAAGCCAACGGAGGCCCGGGTATCTGAGAGAGAAAGAACTCCGGCCTGAAAGGCCGGTTCACGGCTGGCAATGAATCGGCCTTTCAGGCCGAACGGTATTGGTATCCCTCGACCCAGGCCTCCGCCGAAACGGCTCCGACCTGGGCTGACAGAACCGGCCTTTCAGGCCGGAGCACCATAGCGTGACATCGGTCGATGGTTGATACCGCGGGTCATGCTTTGCGTGACGCCACCTGCCCATGTCGTAAAGCTATCTTCTCCGCCCGTCGTCACGCGGAGCGCGACCTACGAAAGCTCCCCATGTTCGGCTCGCCCGTTCCCCGTGCGCTCCTCGCGGCCCTGTCGGGGATCGTCTGCCTCGTGCTGGTGTTGCTGGTCGCGGCGCTGTTCGCGGCCGAGGGGAAGAACCAGTACGAACTGCTGAGGGATCTCTTCGTCCCGCTGATCGGGCCGGTGGTCGCGGTGCTGATCCCGCTGGTCGTCCTTTACGTGATCCCGAGCGGTCAAAGCCGGGAGAAGTTCGCGCTCGATCTGTGCGGGCAGTATTACCACGAGGAAATGCGGGTCGCCCGCAACGTCGGCTGGCAGCATTTCGTCGTGACCCAGCGCAACCTCCCGCCGATGAAACGGGCCGAGGCGCTGAACCACTTCCTCGATTACCTGACGAACCCCGAGACGCACCGCGGCATCGACCCGAAGGTGGACGAGGTCTACCAGCGGGCCTCGCGTATCCTCGATTTCTTCGCGCTCGTCAACGAGTGCGTCGGCCGCGGTACCGCCGACCCGGACATCGTGCGGTCGTTTTTGCTCTACTACTATTTGTGGTGGCGCGACGAGATCCTCGACCCGCTGCGGAAGACCCGGCGGATCGTGACCGACCACCCGAAGTTCCGCCCCCTGTGGTGGGATCCGATGGTGTACTTGGATGGTTTGGTCGGGCCGGTGACGGAGGAGAAGATGGCGGGGTAGGATGCCGACTTCTTGATGGCGACACGTTTCTGAACGTGTCGGGGAAATGGTATTGAACCGGCCACCGTGGATTTGCTGCACCTCTATACACTTTCCGACACGTTCACAAACGTGTCGCCACAAAGAATCACCGACCCATCTCAACCCGCATCGCCCGCGTTCCCACCGTCTGC
>JANOSQ010000160.1:0-2391 GCA_031415915.1 Fimbriiglobus sp.
CCCGATCACGCAGAAGGAATACTTCGGCCTTTACGCGATCCTCAACCAGAGCGAAGACGGCGACCGCGAGGATGAAACGCCGAAGTTGCCGCTGCCCGAACCGGAGGATCGCCGCGCGAAGCGCGCCGAGGTGACCAAGAAAATTGCCGAGGCGGAGAAGGCATTGAAAGCCGCGGCGAGCGCGGATCAATCGGCCGCAAAAGCCAAGGTGGACACGCTGAAGAAAGAACTCGCGGCCATCCCGAGCGCTGTGACCGTACCGATCATGCGCGAACTCCCGGAAGGGAAGAAACGCGTCACCAAGCTGCAGTACCGCGGCAACTTCCTCGATCTCGGCGACGTCGTCACCGAGGGCGTCCCAGCCGTGTTTCCGCCGCTGACCAAAGGGGAACCGTTCAACCGCCTCGCGCTCGCCAAGTGGCTCGTCTCGGCGGAGAACCCGCTCACCGCCCGCGTCGCGGTCAATCGTTTCTGGGAGCAGATCTTCGGCACCGGCATCGTGAAGACATCCGAAGAGTTCGGCTCGCAGGGCGATCTCCCCACGCACCCGGAGTTGCTCGATTGGCTGGCCGTGAAGTTCCGCGAACAGAAGTGGGACGTCAAGAAGTTCCTGAAATTGCTGGTGATGTCCGGGGCGTATCGGCAGTCGAGCAAAGTGACCGCCGAGCAGTTGGAGAAGGATCCCGACAACCGCTACTACGCCCGCGGGCCGCGCTTCCGCATGAGTGCCGAAATGATCCGCGACCAGGCCCTCGCCTTGAGTGGGCTGCTCAGCCCCAAGATGTACGGGCCATCGGTCCGACCGCTTCGCCCGAACAGCGGGCTGACCGCGGCCTTCGGCGGCGGACTCGATTGGGCGCCGAGCGCGGGCGAAGACCGCTTCCGCCGGGGTGTGTACACCGAGTGGCGGCGAACCAGCCCCTACCCGTCGATGACGACGTTCGACGCCCCGAGCCGAGAGGCGTGTACCGTCCGCCGCATCCGGACGAATACGCCGCTGCAAGCACTCGTGACATTGAACGATCCGGTCTATGTGGAAGCGGCCCAAGCCCTCGGTCGCAAGGTCGCCGCGTCGCCGGGGATCACTGCCGAACGGATCGCCCTCGCGTTCAAGCTGTGTTTGTGCCGACCGCCGAGTGACAAAGAGTTGTCAGTGCTGGTGAAGTTGTTCGACGAGTCGAAGGCGAAGTTCGACAAGGACGCGAAGAAGGCGGCGGAGCTGGCGACGAACCCGATCGGGCCGCTGCCTAAGGGGGCGAATGCCGCCGACCTCGCCGCGTGGACGACGACGATGAACGTGCTGCTGAACTTGGATGAAATGTTCCTGCGGCGCTGAGTTCGGGGGAATGCGATGGCCAGTGCGATCATCAGCCCATGGGAACGCTCGATCAACGCTGGTGAAGCGGTCATCGAACGCTGCTTACGCGCTACCGCAGGGCTCGATAAAGCCGGCATTGCATACATGGTGATCGGTGGTAACGCAGTCGCCGAGTGGGTCGCCCGCGTCGATGACGGTGCCACGCGGTACACGAAAGACGTCGACATCTTGATCGAGAGGAGTTCGCTCGAATCGACGCGAAGGATACTCGAAAGGGAGGGATTCGTTTACATCGACTCCGCCGGATACCCGGCGTTGATCGATGGGCCGAACGGCACGATTAAAGCGGGGATCCATTTGCATTTCGCGGGTGAACCGACGAAAGCTGGTTCTGAATTCGCTTTTCCTTCGCTCGCCGATTCCGAACGGGGTGCGACATTCCGAGTCGCCACGTTGGAAGCATTGATCCGGATGAAATTATCGGCATGGCGTAACGTCGACGGTATGCACTTGTACGATTTGCTCCACGTCGGGCTGTTCGATGCCACATGGCCGGCCCGGTTCCCTCCGCCGCTCGATGCCCGCCTCCAAGAATTGCTCGACGACCCCAACGGATGACGAAACCGTCTCTCACGCTTCCGGCTCTGAAAGAAAGATCCATATGAACCTCACCCGCATCCAATCCCAAACCCGCCGGCAATTCCTCGGCGCCGGATCGCTCGGCCTCGGCGCCGCGGCGCTCGCGCACATGACGGGGGAAGCTTCCGCCAAGCCGGAGGATAACCCACTCGCCCCGAAGAAGCCGCACTTCGAGGCCAAGGCCAAGCGCGTCATTTATCTGCACATGTCCGGCGGTCCGCCGCACCTTGATATTTTTGACTACAAGCCGGAATTAATAAAACACACCGGAAAAGATGCGCCCGATCAATTTGTAAAAGGAAAAACCTTCGCCTTCACCAGCGGCACGCCGAAACTCATGGGCACGCCACGAACCTTTACCCAGCACGGACCTGGCGGCATCTGGATGTCCGACGCCGTGCCGAATTTCCACTCCGTGGCCAACGAACTGTGTG
>JANOSQ010000161.1:0-3296 GCA_031415915.1 Fimbriiglobus sp.
CATCGCGGACGTCCAGTACTTGAACGCCCACGGAACGAGTACGCCGCTGGGCGATGTTGCCGAGACGCTGGCCGTGAAACGGGTCTTCGGCGAGCACGCCAAGAAGTTGATGGTCAGCAGTACCAAGAGCATGATCGGCCACTTGCTCGGCGCCAGCGGCGGGGTCGAAGCCATCGCCTGCGCCCTGAGCATCAAGCACGGCGCGATTCACCCGACGATCAATTTGCACAACCAAGACGTGGAAGCCGGCTGCGATCTGGATTACGTCCCCAACACCGCCCGCGATGTCCGCGTGACCAAAGTGCTGAGCAATTCTTTCGGCTTCGGCGGGCACAATTGCTCGCTGGCGCTCGGGGCGATTTGAGCATTGGGAGGAAGCGATGGCGGTCGCGGATTTCAAACCCTTCCTCCGCGGTGACTCCGTTGCTTGATCCCTTCGACAACACCGACGCGTTGCCGATCCATCGCCCGGTCACGGCGATCGAGGTCGGCGAACTGATTCGTTCCCACCCCGCGATCTACCCGCGCGGCGGCGGAACCCACACGCACATCGGCGGCCTGCCCGCGAAGCCCGGCATCGTCCTCGATCTCACGGCGATGAACCGGATCATCGACTACCCGGCGCGCGACATGACCGTCACCCTGCAAGCCGGGGCGAGCCTCGGTCAACTCGGGCAACTGTTGCAGTCCGAGAATCAATGGTTGCCGATCGACGTACCGAACCCGGATGCGGCGACCGTCGGCGGATCGATGGCGGTGAACGCGAACGGCCCGCGCCGATTGGCCCAAGGCACTTGGCGCGATGCGGTCATCGGTATCCGCTTCGTCTCGGACGACGGGATCGAAAGCAAAGGCGGTGGCCGGGTCGTGAAGAACGTCGCCGGTTACGACCTGATGAAACTGCACACCGGCGCCCTCGGCACACTCGGCGTCATCACCGAAGTCACGTTGAAGGTGAAGCCCCGGCCGGAAGCCTCGTCGTTCGTGGTATTCGGCGTCCCATCTTCGGCCGTGGGGCCGACGCTCGACCGCTTGCACGCATCCATCAGTCGGCCGGTCGCCCTCGAATTGCTGAACCGCGCCGCGGCCAAGCGACTCGGTGTGCCACTGCCCGACGCGGAGCCGTGGATCATCGCCTGCGGATTCGAGGAGAAAGCGGCGACCGTCGCTTGGCAGATCGCCGCGTTGAAGGACGAATCGAAAGGTTCGCCGCTGCGCGATCTGGCGGTGATCGAAGGTGAAATGGCCGCGAAGCTATGGCTCGCGTTGACCGAATTGCAAGCGGGCGGGCACGATTTCAGCACGCTGAAGTTCAACACCCGTCCGAGCGCCGTGGCGACGTTGGCGCTGAAGGCCGATGCCGGCGATTCGCGGGCCGTGATCCACGCCCATGCGGGCAACGGGATTGTCTTCGTCCATGTCCCGAATGAGGCGGCGCCGGATCGCTTGTCGAACCTCGTGGCCGATTTGCTGAGCGACCGGCGCGAGGACAACGTTCAAATCTTGCGGTGCCCTGGCGCGTGGAAATCGCGGCTCCCGGTTTGGGGCCGCGACCGGGGGGATCGCAAACTGATGGCGACCGTCCGCGCCGCGCTCGACCCGCGCGGAATCTTCAACCCCGGCCGGGTGGCTTGGTGAGCAAGCTCGCGATCGCGATCCTCCTGCTCGGCGCCGGCCTGCGCACGGCGGCGTTCGCGGCGGAGCGCTCGCTTTGGATCGACGAAGCGATGGTCGCGCTGAACATCGTGGAACGCACCCCGGCCCAGTTGTTCGAACCGCTCGACCGCAACCAGGGGGCACCGGTCGGCTTCCTGCTGGCGACGAAAGCGAGCGTCGAAGTCTTCGGCGTCACCGAGCGCGCCCTGCGAGTGCCGGCGTTCCTCGCTTCGCTGGTCGGACTGGTCGCATTCGCCGTTGGGGCCTACCGACTGCTGCCGCGCTTCGCGGCGCATCTCGCGTCGGCGCTGTTTGCCGTCTCACCGCACGTCGTCAGTTACGCCGCCGAGTGCAAGCAGTACTCCGGCGATGCCGCGTTCGCGGCGGTCTTGCTGGCGTTGTCGGCCGGGCCGTTCACGCCACGGCGTTGGCTCGCGTTCGGAATCGCCGGAGCGCTCTCGGTCTGGTGTTCGCACCCCGCGCTCTTCGTCCTCGGGGGATTGGGGATCGCGCTCTTCGGTCAAGCCGTGTGGACTCGGGATCGCGGTAGCATCCTCGCTTTGCCGGCGTTGGGCTCCGCGTGGCTCGCCAGCTTCGCCGCCGTGTACTTCGTCAATCTCCGTCACCTCGGGCACAACGATTACCTGATCCAGTACTGGGCCGGGCACTTCGCGCCAGTGCCGACAACGCGGAACGGAGTGATTTGGTTCGTCGATCACGCCTTGGCGTTCGTGAACGAACCGGCGGGGATGACTGGCGAGAATCGAATCGTGCAAGCCATCGGGTTCGTGATCGGAGTGCTCGGTGTGGTCGGTTTGATCGCGATGCGAAAGCTCGGTGGAAACCAGACCTCACCCCCTAGCCCCCTCTCCGAAGCGGAGAGGGGGAACCGGAATCGGTCGATCTTTCTCCCCCTCTCCGGTTCGGAGAGGGGGCCGGGGGGTGAGGTCTCACGCGCCGCGATCGTTTCGGCATTCCTTCTCACCATGACAGTCACGCTGGTCTCATCCGCGCTCCACCTTTACCCGTTCGCCGGGCGGTTGCTGTTGTTCCTCGTGCCGATGGCCTGCCTTCTCTGGGGCGCCGGCGCCGTTTGGCTCTGCGAGCGACTCGGGCACCGGGGCGTGGTGCTCGGCGCTCTACTTTGCATTTGGCCGCTGATTCAATCGGTGGATCAGATCAAAGGGCCGAAGCGCGCGGAGGAAATTCGGCCGATGCTGGATCGCATCCGCGCGGAGTGGCAACCGGGGGATCGCATCTACGTCTACGGTGGGTCGGGGAATGCCGGGGCGGGGCCGGCCTTCGATTTCTACTCGCCGCGATACGACTTCCCCGCCGACAGCGTGATCCGGGGCGGTATCCACCGCGATCAACCGTCGAAGTATCGCGAAGAGATCGCGACTCTGCCGCCGGGCCGCTTCTGGGTCTTGTTCACCCACCGGCACCGCGATGAAGAAAGCGTGATCCGGTCCGCATTCGAGGAACGCGGACCGGGGCATCCCGCGATGCGGGTTCCCGGCGGATCGCTCGACCTCTATCAATCGCCGCGGTAGCCGACTTGTTTCAAGTCGGCCGCTCGGGTGCGGTGGAACTGCACGATCTTCCGAACGGTGCCGTCCGGATCGTCCTTAGCCAAGCGG
>JANOSQ010000162.1:0-3167 GCA_031415915.1 Fimbriiglobus sp.
GAAGTTCCGCGGCTCCGCCGACTTGTTCGTCAAGCACCTCGTCGTCTCGATGCCGGCGCACGGCACCCCGAAGGAGCGGGTCGTCCGCGGACAAACCCCGACTGAAGAGAAGCCCAAAGTGCCCGTCTGGTTGCCGCGCGATGCGAGCCGGCCGTTCTCGCCGATACCCGCGACCGAACCGGCGCCGATCGCGACTGCGGGCGGCATTCTCCCGTTCGCCATGCCTTGGCAGAAATCGCCGGCGCCCCCGGCTGCGCCGAAGTTTTTGCCGATCCCGAAGCGGGATGAGTCGCCCCAGCCGGTGGTTTACTGGAATGCCAGCCTAAAACTGAACGGGAGCAGCTTGGAAGCGGGCCTGCCCTTCGAGGAACTCTTCGGCACCATCGCTTCGGAGGGGCGTTACGAGGGTACTCACGTCGGCGCCGTCGTCGGCAACATCTGGCTCGATAAAGCTACCGTGGGCAAACAACCGCTGTCGGCCGCGAAGCTCGGCTACCGCATTCGCCCGCAAATGGTGGACGGGGCCTTCCCGAGCGGCTACGCCCCGTCGGCCATCGAATTCCCGGACATCACGGCCACGCTGTTCCAAGGCACCGTCGGCGGACAGGCGCGGGTGGTTCTCGACGACACCGTCAAATACCGCGTCTGGCTCACGGCCACCGGTGTGCGGCTGGACGAACTCGCCCGGCACACCAAGCTCGGCAGCGACTCCGAACTCCGCGGTTTGGCGCAGGGGAGCTTTTTGGTCGAGAACGCGCTCGATCCGAAGACCGGGAAGTGGATCGCCACGGGGCAAGGGCAAATCGATGTCCCGCAGGGGCGGATGTACAAGATCCCCGTGTTGCTGGAGTTGGTGAAGGTGTTGAAGGGGCAGACGCCGGATCGCAGTGCTTTCGAAGAAGCCCACGCGACGCTGGAATTGAAAGGCGACCGCGTGAAGGTCACACAACTCGACCTGCTCGGTTCCGCGGTCAGCCTCGGCGGTTCCGGCGAACTCGACACCGACGGGCAGAACGTGAAGTTCGAGTTCTACACGATCTGGTCCCAGACCCTCAAGCGCTGGCTGACCACCCCGCTCGGCGATGTGACGGGTCTGCTCAGCGGTGGCCTGTTCAAAATCGAATTGACCCGAGAGAACGGTAAATTCGTGACCAAAGCGGTGATGCTACCGGCGGTCACCGACCCCGTCCGCGCGGTCGCGGAGCGATTGCGGAACCGCTTCGACAAACCGGGCGAAGCCCCGCCGACAATCCGCGCGACGAGCGGGCGGTAGAATAGGAGCCGGAGGCGTGAGTGAGCGAGGGACCGATTGCCTGGGAGTTGCCGTTCGGAACTCGCCGATGGGCGTGCGGTCCGTCGCTGACGCGTCCGGCTCGTATCGATAGCGACGACGGGCCAATCCGGTTTGGGATCGGGTCCGATGCGGATTACAATAACAGCCCCCGACTCGACTGAACTCGATGAATAGCCCGCATCCCACCGCCACTCGGTAACCCCCATGCTCTTCGGCATTCTCAATCGGATGATCTTCTGGGAGCTCGTGCGGGTGTTCCTGCTCGCGCTCACGGGGTTGACGGGGTTGTTCCTCGTCGGCGGGATCATCCAGCAAGCGACGCAGTACGGCGTGTCGGGCCAACAGCTGCTGCGCATCGTCCCGCTGCTGATCCCCAACAGCCTGCCGTACACGATCCCCGCGACGATGCTCTTCGCCACCTGCGTGGTCTACGGCCGGCTCGCGCACGACAACGAAGCGGTCGCCTTGAAAGCCGCCGGGGTCGACCTGCTGACGATGATCCGCCCCGCGTTCCTGCTCGGGTTCATCACTGCCTCCATCACCGCCGGGCTGGAATACTCCCTCATCCCGATGGCCCAAAAGAAGCTGTTCGAAGAGCCAATTCGCGATCCGGAAGAAACGCTGTACAACCTCCTCAAGCGCGAGCGCGCGTTCAAAGCCCCGAATATGCCCTACGTGCTCTACGTCCGGGATGTCCAAGACCGCCGCTTGCTCGACGTCGTCGTCAAACGGAAGACCGACCGCACCGTGGCGTCCTCGGAAGACGGCTTCGACTACGTGGCCCGCACCCGCGAAGCGGTGCTGAAGATCGACACCGTGGCCAACACCCTGACGGTCGATTCCAACGATTGGATCGTCACCGGCAACAAGGCGCTGATCGAGTCTCAAGACAACAAGCCGTTCGAGATCGCTCTACCGTACCACCTCCGCCGCGACAAATTCGACGCCGACATGCGCGACCGTTCCCAAACCCTCGATTGGCACGACCTCCCCGGCCGCGCCGCCGAGTTCGAAGCGCAATCGGAGAACGCCTTCCGAATCCGCCGGGTGATGATGGACGCGAAACCGGGTCAAGCGCTCACGGCCGAAGAGCAATTTCAGATCGCCTTCGATTACGAACTCGACCCGGCGAACGTGCCGCGCGATCCGGACGAACGCGCGAAGCAGGCCGAGCACTACCACGAGGTGGGGAAGTTCCTCGGTCGCAGCGGCCGGACGATGCAGTGGGAATACCACACCCGACCGGCACTCGCGGTCGGCTGCTTGCTCTTCGGCTTGATCGGGTGCCCCATGGGCCTGTGGGCCAACCGGGCCGACTACTTGAGCATCTTCGTGATCTGTTTCCTCCCGGCCGTCATCGTCTATTATCCCATCGTGATGGCCGGCGGCGGCGTCGGCCGCGACGGCCGCGTGCCCATGTTCATGGGCGTCTGGGCCGCCAATGCGGTCGCGGGGATCGCGGGCATCTTGCTGATGTGGCGATTGATCCGTCGGTAGCTGCGTCGCCAACCGAGACCGCTCGGCTAAACTGATCCCATGGCGAATGTCCCCCTCCGGTGGCGCACGGAACTCACCCCCGACGGATTGCGGGCGGCGCTGCTGGGCGGCGCCCGCTGTGTCCGTTACGAGTACGCCGTGTCGTGCGTGCTGTTCACCCTGCATTTCCAGTCGAAGGTTCACCTCGTCCACACCGCAGACGGCCTGTACGGCCGGGGCGTTCTCTACATGCTCGCCAGTCTGCTCTTCGGCCCGTGGTCGCTGCCGTGGGGGCCGCTCGTCACGCTGCAGTCCCTCTGGGCGAACTACTGCGGCGGCCACGATGTCACGGAGGAAATCGCCGGCTGGCTCGACGACGCGGAGGTGGCGGAATGAG
>JANOSQ010000163.1:0-2978 GCA_031415915.1 Fimbriiglobus sp.
CAGGGTGTTGAAAAACTCGGGACGACCTGTTTTCGTGTGCCCTAATTGCGTTCAAGTTGGGTTTCGAGGCTCAAAACTGGCACCTGAGGCCTGTAATGGCTCCTCAAATTCAAACCTCCCGAGTTTTTCAACACCCTGCTATGTCTAACGGCAAACCTCGCTCCCATTCCCGAGAGCCATTCGACATCGACGAGTCCGAAGTCGCGGCGCGTAGTGGAGGTAAGTTGACATGTGCACCGCCAGTGAGTCTAATCGATCATAGCTATGCAGCCCGCCCGTTTTCTAGCTTCGGAGGGGGTTCCATGTATCGGATTGTCATCACGTTCACCCTGTTCACCTTAGGCATACTCCCGTCCTCTTCCTTCGCGGCTGACCCGGCACCAATCTTAGGGATGACCGAGGAGCAGGTGAAAAAGCTCCTAGGCCCGCCAGACGAGGCTTACGAGAAACGAAAAGCCCCAGTGCCGAATGTTCGGGCCAAGCGGGATGACTGGGAGGCCGAGTTGGCAGGGTTGCTCTCCCGACTGAAGGCGCCGGTGGTGAAACAGCACTACTACGGATGGAAGTCGTTCACGGTGGCGAACCCATTCGCCGCAGGTGGGGCCGGGCCGACCACGAAGAGGAAGGTATTTCTGTGCGTCGGATTCGACGCCAAGGGGGTAGCCAGGTGCGTCGAACCGGACGGAGGGATGCTCGACGCGAACATGGTGACGGCCGTCCGCAACCTCGGCGCCTCCGGGTGGCGAATGGATCCGGCCGGTAAGAAGGTGTGCCCGACAGTTCAGGTCAACCAAATCAGCTTCAGTGATGAGTATATCGTCTGGAATGACATCGCCGAAGGGAACATCTCCGTCCGCGAGAAGGTGAAGGGGCCGGTGAAAGCCAGTCTCCGAATCACGGGGTTCTCCCGCCAGGTGGCGATGTCCGGCGACCGAAAGGCGTACATGGTCGTGGATATCCCCTACGACACGACGGGCTACGAGACCGAGATCCGCAACATGTTCGTGGCCGACGTCGAGGCCTACTGGACTTGGATACTCGCCGAAACGCTGGACGGATACAAGTTGCGTGCGCGCCGCGAGCGGGAATTGGATCCGAAGTACGTGTTCAACGAGGAACGGATTGGTCATATGCCTAGATTGAGCTACCAGGAAGCGTGTCGCAAACTAAACTTTGGCACCCCGGCCGTTTACGCGGAGCGGTTGACCGCCGGGGTCATCGATATCGTGCGGAACCCCGCCGCTCCCCTCGCGGTGATCGGGCCGACAGTCGAAACTCTCCGAGTTCGACCCGAACAGCCGCTCACACTGCCGCTGATCGCGCTGCTGCGATCAGGGGCCGAGCCTTTGGAGGTTCGGAAGCGGGCGGCAAATGTGCTCGGCCAGCTCGACGACCCAGACGTGATCGAACCGTTGATTGCTGCCCTCGGCGGAGAGCGCCCTCTGCCCGTCGCGGCCGAAGCACTGGCGCGTATCACCGAGGAGAACTTTGGCCCGGACCTGGAAGACTGGCAAAAGTGGTGGAAGGACAACCGAAAAACCTTCCGCCGAGCGTACGAGATCCGCCGGATTGAACGGACCGCCGATCTGTTGGTGACAATCGTGGGAGAGGCGAAGGTCTATCACTCCCGCGACTGCCAAACTGCGCAAAAGGGCCTGAGCTTCCGCACGATACCGTTGAAGAACGCCCGGGATCTGAAGGCTACACCGTGCCAGAAGTGCAAACCTCCACAATGAGCCGGCCGGGGGGAAGTCATTTCACAATACTCCTTCCGCCAAAGCGGCACTCGAGAGGTGGGAAACAAAGAAATGAACTCTGCCATTCCCGAGATTCCCCGCAGTTCCCCGTTGCTCCGCCCATCCGCCCAACTCATACTGATCCCCGTCGGCGGACGGCCCGCCGATTCCCACCCGGCCCGCTCCTCGGGCCACGTTTTCCCACCGGAGTCTCGTTGATGCCCCGCCTCTTCCCGTTCGCTTGCTTCGTCCTCGCCCTGAGTTGGATGGCCCCCGCCGGCGCCCAAGACGCCAAGGACAACCCGGCCGCCAAGCTGTTGAACCGCGACATCGCCCGTCACAAGCAATTCCTGAAGGTCGTCGAAAAGGGCGAAGGCGACGTGATCTTCCTCGGCGATTCCATCACGCAAGGCTGGGAAGGCGCCGGCAAGAAAGCGTGGGCCGAAAGCTTCGCCCCGCTCAAGCCCGTCAATCTCGGCATCGGCGGCGATCAGACCGGCCACGTGCTCTGGCGGATCACCGAAGGGAAGGAACTCGACCCGATCAAGCCGAAGGTCGCGGTCATCATGATCGGGACGAACAACACGGGCGCCCACTCGGCCGAGAACATCGCCGGCGGCATCAAAGCCATCGTGGCGGAATTGCAGAAGCAGAAGCCCGACATGAAAATCCTGCTGCTCGGCGTGTTCCCCCGCGCCGGCGGCATCGCCAAGGAAGAGACCGTCGCACCGGCGGAGAAATTGAACAAGAAGATCCCGGCGATCAACGAGATCATCGCGAAACTCGCCGACGAGAAGAAAGTCTTCTACAAGGACATCGGCGCGAAGTTGCTCAACAAGGACGGCGGCCTCGAACGCAAAGTGATGCCCGACCTCTTGCACCTCAGCGAAGAGGGTTACAGCATCTGGGCCAAGGCCATCGAAGACGACGTGAAGAAACTGCTGAAATAGTCCTCGAACAGACCTCACCCCCCGACCCCCTCTCCGATGCGGAGAGGGGAGCCGGATGCTATCGAGCCATGCCATGCCGTTGTTCGGGGCGCACTTCTCCATCGCCGGCGGCTTGACGAACGCCGTCGCCTCCGCCGTCCGGTTCCACTGCGATACCCTTCAGCTATTCACGAAGAACGCCAGCCAGTGGGCCGCGAAGCCGATCTCGGACGCGGACGCCGCGGCTTTCCAATCGGCCGCGAGGGCGGCGAAACTGCGGCTCTTGACTGCCCACGACTCGTACCTCATCAAT
>JANOSQ010000164.1:0-4699 GCA_031415915.1 Fimbriiglobus sp.
CGATGCGGCCTACGGGAAGTTCGACTACATCGTCTGCCACGGCGTCTACTCTTGGGTAACCGAAGATGTCCGCCGGAAGATTCTGGAGATCTGCGGCACCCAACTCACGCCCAACGGCATCGCCTACGTGTCGTACAACACGTACCCGGGCTGGCACATGCGCGGGATGATCCGCGACATGATGCGCTACCACGCCGCGCGATTCCAAGCCCCGAAGGATCGCATCCAGCAAGCCCGGGCGCTGTTGAAGTTCCTGACGCAGTCGGTGAGTCGGGCGAACCCGCGGGTGCCCGAGTTGATCGGCACGATCGCCCAAAACATCGACCCGCTGATCTCGGGCCGGGCCGACGCGGCCCAGATCCCATCGCGGGTTCAGCAAGCCTCGACCGCGGCCGCGGAGTTCACCGGCTTCTTCCCGGTCGGCGACTTCCAAACCCGCATGGAGACCCTGAAAACCGCGGCGGGCGCGGAACCGTTCGAGGCGGTGGCGGTCCAACGCGCCGCTGCGGAGGTGCGCCGGTCGCTCAACGACTTCGGAACCCTACTGCGATCGGAAGGGGCCTACCCGCAGTTGTTGAAGCAGGAGGCCGATTCGATCCAGAACCAGCCCGACCACTACCTCTACCACGAACACCTCGAAGAGGTGAACGACCCGGTCTTCTTCCACGATTTCATCGACGCGGCCAAGGCGCGCGGGCTGCAGTACTTGGGCGAAGCCCGCGTCGGCACGATGGTCACGGGCAACTTCGGGGCGGACGTCGAGAAGACCCTGCGGAAGTTGGCGTCGGATCAGATCCAAGCCGAGCAGTACATGGACTTCCTGCGGAACCGGATGTTCCGCGAGACGCTCCTGTGCGCCGGGGGGCACACCGTCAATTGGTCGGTGGTGCCCGACTCGCTGCGAATGCTGCACGTCGCCTCGGCGGCCCGCCCGCTGCTGGCGGAGGGCCAGACCGAGCTGAACTTGGCGAACGAAGACAACGTGACCTACCGCAGCCCCAACGGCCTGACGATGTCCACGAATCGCCCCTTGCTGAAGATCGCGATGCACCTGCTCCAAGCCGCGTTCCCGGCGTCGATCGCATTCGACGCCCTCCGGAGCCAAGCCCGCGAGACCCTCGGCGGAGCCGACCCGACCGACCCGCGCACGATCGCCGAGGACACGAAGCAACTCGCCGTGGGGCTGTTGAATTGCTACATGGGCTCCGACCTGATCGAACTCTTCGGAATGCCGATCGGCTTCGCCCGCACCGCCGGGGAATACCCGGTGGCGTTGGAACTCGCCCGCATCCACGCGGCCAAGACGGGGATCATCGCCAACCGCCGGCACGAGGTGGTGCGACTGAACGAACTCGACCGCCACCTGATCCCGATGCTCGACGGCTCGAACGACCGGGCTTCCCTCGTGGCGAAGCTCACGGCGGTCACCAAGGCCGGGGGCATCACGGTGCGCCAGCACGACAAACCCTTGACGGACGAAGCGGAGATCCGCGCCGCGCTGGGATCGATCTTGGAGTCGGCGTTGAACAATGTCGCCCGAATGGGGATCTTGGCGGGGTGACACGGCGTAAAATGGTGCGAAGCACGACCGGTCTTGTTAGACGCGCCAGCGACGGCAACAATACGGGTCGCGCCGGTGCAAATGCCAGCCCGACACCCCGATCCGTAGCCGTCGCTGGCGCGTCCGGCTAACACCAGACGAAGACAACCGAACTGACATGCCCAAAGACTTCTACGAAATCCTCGGTGTCCCCCGATCCGCCTCGCAGGAGGAGATCAAGAAGGCGTACCGCAAGCTCGCCGGGCAACTGCACCCGGACCGCAACCCCGGCGACAAAGAGGCCGAGGCGAAGTTCAAGGAACTCTCCGCGGCTTACGATGTGTTGTCGGACACCGAGCAAAAGGAGAAGTACGACCGCTTCGGCCACGCCGGTGCCCAGCAGGGTTTCCCGGGCGGGGGCGGGTTCCCCGGCGCCGGCAACGCCGATCCCGCGGAAGCGGAGGAACTCTTCCGCAGCATGTTCGGCGGCGGAGCCGGTGGCCCGGAGGGATTCGATCTCGGCGGGATGTTCGGCGGCGGAGCCAAGCGCGGTCGCGGGACGCGGGGCCGGCCGAAACCGGCCGACGTCGAGACCGACATCGATGTGGCATTCGATCTCGCGGCACTCGGCGGTTCCATCAGCATCTCGGTCGGTGGGCGCACCATCGACGTGAAGGTTCCGGCGGGGATCGAAGACGGCAAGAAACTCCGCGTCCCCGCCAGCGCGACCGGATCGGCCGACGTCTACTTGAAGGTGAAGATCGCCGCGCACCCCTACTTCCGGCGGGAGGGGAACGACATCCTGCTCGACCTGCCGATCTCGGTGCCGGAGGCGATGCTCGGGGCGAAGGTCGACGTACCGACGCTCGAAGGTTCGACGCTGACGGTCAAAGTCCCGGGGGGCACTTCGAGCGGATCTCGGCTCCGGTTGCGCGGGAAAGGGATCAACGGTGGGGATCAGTACCTCGTGTTCAAGATCGTCGTCCCCGCAAAGGTGGATGACCGCACCAAGGAGCTGATGGCGGAACTCGCGGAACTCAACCCGGACGATGTGCGAGCCAACGTGGCGTGGAAGTGAAGAACGCGGTAGGATCGATCACTCTCCCCCCACCATCGGAACCTTCCCATGCGAACTTCGGTACTGCTTTCGTGTCTCATCTGGCTGCTGTCGGCCGGGGCCGCGCCGGTTCCCGACGACATCAAATCCGTGGAGTTGATCGTCAACGGCGGTTTCGAGGACGGGCCGGAAGTCGAGGTCTACACCTCGCTCGATGAAAAGTCGGACGCGATGAAAGGCTGGATCGTCACGCGCGGCCAAATCGACTACTGCGGCTCGCACTGGAAAGCGGCGGAGGGCAAACGGAGCCTCGATCTCCACGGCTCGCCCGGCTACGGTGGGGTGAAACAGACGATCAAAACCGAGAAGGGCGCGACCTACCGCGCGACCTTTCAGATGGCGGGGAACCCCAACGTCGGCTCGAAAAAGATGACCTTGGCCGTGTGGGCCAACAAGCAAACCAAAGGATTCGAGTTCGATTGCACCGGCAAGACGATCGAGGACATGGGCTGGGCCAAACAGACATGGGACTTCAAAGCCGACGCGGATGAAACCGTCTTCGAGATCGCGACGACGATGAAAGAAGACCAATTCGGCGGGCCCGCCCTCGACGATGTGTCCGTGAAACGATTGAAATGACAATACGATGTCACCGCCACTGACCTTCCCGCAATCGCTCCGCCTCAAGACCCCCGCGGAGTTCAAGGCCGTGTACGACCGCAAGCGATCGGTCAGCGATGCGCTGTTGGTGGTGTACGCGAAGGAGAACGCGCTGCCGCACACGCGGGTGGGGTTGTCGGTGTCGAAGAAGGTCGGCAACGCCGTGGCCCGCAACCGTTGCAAGCGGCTCTTCCGCGAAGCCTTCCGCTTGAGCCAGCACGAACTGCCGGTGGGGGTCGATCTGATCTTGATTCCGCGGAACGTCATCACGGAACCGACGGTCGCCGAATTGAGCGAATCCTTGGTGAAACTCGCCGGCGATGCGGCCCGCAAATTGACCCCGAGGCCGGCATGATCCGCTGGCTCTACCGCGGCCCGGCGCAGTTGCTCACCGAAACAATTGCGGTGTGCGTCCGCGGGTACCAGTATCTCATCCGCCCGTTGCTCCCGCCGGTCTGCCGCTTCGAGCCGGGGTGCAGCGAGTACATGATCCTCGCCTGCCGGAAGTACGGGCCGGTGATCGGCGCGGCCAAGGGGACGTGGCGAATCTGCCGGTGCAACCCGCTGTTCACGGGCGGGATCGACCCGCCATGACCGCGAAGCTCCACCACACCCCGAAGGAAGCCTTCGGCAAACGCGTCCGCGAGACCATCACGCTCGAAGGGCGCGAGTACCTCCTGGATCGCCCCGAGCGGTTGGATCTGGTCTTCGATCACCCGCAGGTCCGCGCGGCCTACGAGAGCGATTGCTACATTCCGTTCTGGTGCGACCTTTGGCCGTCGTCCCAAATGTTGGCGCGCGAAATCCTCGACGAGCCGTGGGACTTGGCGACGCACGGGCACGCCCTCGAGATTGGTTGCGGATTGGGACTCAGCGGGATCGTGGCCCTGTCGCGCGGGTTGAAGGTGACCTTCTCCGACATCGACCTCGGCGCCTGCCAACTCGCCGCCGACAACGCGGCGCTCAACGGCTACCCCGGCGCCGCAATCCTCGCGCTCGACTTCCGCGCCCCGCCGCCGAGCCTCGCCTTCCCGGTGATCCTCGGGGCCGACGTGCTCTACGAAGAGTTCATGACCGACGCTTGTGCCGAGTTCCTCATCCGGACGCTCCCTCGGGATGGCTTGGCGCTGATCGCCGACCCCGATCGCGTCTGCGCCCGGCCGTTCCGCAGCCTGCTCGAACGGGCCGGGATGACGGTGAAGTTGAAGCCGAAGAAAGTCGGTAAGCACGGGAGCAAAACGAAAGGCGTCGTCTACCGGATCACGCGGTGAAGGGTGTGAGAAGGAGTGCCAACGATTCTCGGAGGTTGTCGCCTTTTCCACGGGATCGAATTGGAATCTCGTTTGGGCAGACCTCACCCCCCGGCCCCCTCTCCGAAACGGAGAGGGGGAGAAAGAGAGTCGTTTCCGGTTCCCCCTCTCCGCTTCGGAGAGGGGGTTAGG
>JANOSQ010000165.1:0-6269 GCA_031415915.1 Fimbriiglobus sp.
CAGGGTGTTGAAAAACTCGGGACGACCTGTTTTCGTGTGCCCTAATTGCGTTCAAGTTGGGTTTCGAGGCTCAAAACTGGCACCTGAGGCCTGTAATGGCTCCTCAAATTCAAACCTCCCAAGTTTTTCAACACCCTGCTAGAACCCCGAGCAGACTTGGCGCGATGGTATGAGAACGCACTTTCGCCGATTGGACAATCGAAATCCGTCGCCGGGGTTATTCCTGACGAGCCGGATGCGTCAGCGGCGGACCGAACCGGTTCGCACTGCTGAATTCCTCGCCGCGCCGTCCGTCGCTGACGCGCCCGGCTCGGATTGCGTAATGCGTCCTACCGCCGCCGCGCCAGATAGGCACCGAGCGCCCGATCCACGGGGTGATCGGTCCGGAGCATCTCGTAGTCGAATCGCAACTCGTTCGCCAAGCGTTTCAACTTCGCCGTATGCTCCGAGAAGTTTTTCAAATACTCCTCGCGCAATCGGCGGGCGTCGACGACTTTGTCCGCCCCGGCGACTTCCAAATTGCGAAACCGCGTCGGATTCTGGAACGGGAAATCGAGTTCCTCGGGCGCGAGCACTTGGAACAGAATCACTTCGTGTTTGCGGTAGCGCAGGTGGCGGAGGGCTTTCGCCAACGGCTCGATGCGGTCGAAACAATCGGACAGCAGAATCACCAAGCCGCGGCGTTTCAGATGCTCCCCGGCCATGCGGTTCCAAACCGCGCCGAGCGATGTTTCCCCACCGACTTTCGTCGCGTCGAGCGTCTTCAACAGTTGGAGCAAGTGCTTCAAACTCGTCTTCGGCGGCACGAGCGCTTGGGCTTCCGCGTGGTGCGTCATCAATCCCACGGCGTCGAGTTGCCCGAGGAGCAAATACGCCAGCGACGCCGCGACCTGCTGGGCGTACTCGAATTTGCTGAGCTTCTGCTGCCCGCGGTAGCCCATGCTGCCGCTGGCATCGACGACGAGCATCGCCTTCAAGTTGGTTTCGTCTTCGTATTCCTTGACGTAATACCGGTCGGTCTTGCCGAAGGCCCGCCAGTCGATGCGTCGGATTTCGTCGCCGGGGTAGTACTGCCGGTGCTCGGCGAACTCGACGCTGAACCCTTTGAACGGACTGCGGTGGATACCCGACAAATACCCTTCGACGACCCGCCGGGCGACGAGCGCAAGCCCCCCGGCTTTGGCCAACTCGGTGGGGTCGAACTTCCGGCGCACGGGCAATCCCTCTAGGCCATCACCGGTTGTTCTTCAGCAATACGCTCCATCACCACAGGCGCCGGCTTGTGCGCCGGCCGCAGCAAGAAGGCCAAGCCCAGCGCCACCGCCGCGAAGGAGACGGCCACCATCCCCGCCGCGGAATACCCCAGCAGCGGGGACGACGGACTCGCCTGGGTGATGATCGCCCCCGATACCAACGGGGCGACGCCGGTCGCGAAGGACGAAACGGCGGTGTTGAGGTTCATGAATCGACCGCGCAATACGGGCGGACTGGAACCGATCATCATCGCTTGCGCGGGGATAAACCGCCCGGCCGCCGCCACCATGAACCCGGTCGCGGCGGCGGTGTAGGCCAGCACGCCCCACGCGGATAAATTCGTGATGAGGAGTGTCATCAGGATCGACGCGGACGCCATGATGAGGAAGACCCGGCGCTGGCCGAAGCGATCGGTCATGACACCGACGACATTCATACCGATCAGCGTGAACACCCCGGCGACGGCGTAGACGAGGGCGACTTCATCGCGGCTCGCCCCGCAATTCAATTCCAAATACGGCGCCAAGAACGGGATGATGGTGAATGTGCCCATGACGAGCGCGAACATGAACGCGAACGAGCGGAGGTGGTTCGGGTGCGTCGCGACCGATTTCAACTCGGCCCAGATCTTACCCCCCGCCCGCTGACGGTGGGCTGTCAGCGAGGGCAACCGGAAGAAGGCGAAGATCCAGACGGGAATGCTCAGCGCGGCGAGGGCGATGAAGGGAGCACCCAAGCCGAACTGGGTTGCCAACATCAACCCGGCGGGCAACCCGATGATCGAAGCGACGGCGAAGGAGGACGTCACCGCCCCGATCGCTGTGCCCCGGCGCTCGTTCGGGAACACATCGCCGATCACGGCCAGGATCGCCGACGCGGTGATCCCCCCGAACGCCCCCGCCAGCCCGCGCGCCACCAGCAGCCAAGTGTAATCCGGGGCCAGACCGCAGGCGAAGGTGCTGATCGCGAATCCGGCGTAGTTGAACAGCAACACCTTGCGGCGGTCGAAGCGGTCGACCACGGTCGCCGCGAGGATGCCCGCGACGCACGCCGCGATCCCGTAAGCCGAGAGGATGTGCGCGAACTGCTCCGGGGAGATTTCAAGTTCGGACATGAGCTGGTTGCCCAGCGGCATGACGATGACGAAATCCAAGATGTGGGTGAAGTTGATCCCGGCGAGGAGCAGGATCAACGCCCACTCAGAACGGGTGATCTTCGGTTTGCGGCAGACTGCGGATGCCATGGTGAACCAGTGCGGGCAGATGGAGTCGGGATACCGCCACCGGGGTTCGCCGGCGATACCGTCTACGATTTCGCGCGGCCGGCCTTCGAGAGGTCACAACGCCCGTTTCACGGGTATCCACGCATGCGTACGTACTCGGTGCTTCTCACCGCTCCAATAGTATCGGGTGTGGCGCTCACATCGGCGAATGCGGAACCGCGGTCCGCTTCCAGCGGGCCACGCTTCCGCCAAAGTTTTCCACGGCGAGAGGTCGCCAACTCAGCGAGTTCTTCCATAAGGCATCGCCAGATAGGCAGTTGCAATGCCACAGTCCACACGGCCTCGTCCTACGTCACGTTGATGGTTCGGGGTTCCGAGCCGTACGCGTCAGCGACGTTCGACGCGACAACGTCGTTGACGCGTCCGGCTCTGAAAGAAACCATCCCAAATCACCTGTGTGACCAAGCACGACTAGCCGGTTTCGAGTGTGGGTGAGGTTCCATTTCCACCATGCGGGGCACGCTTCGCAACTTCTTGCGCAAGTTCCCCGTGTTCGGTCGTTCTCCTGGCACGAATGCTTCCCGCAACGGCATTCCCCACGGTGCGCCATGCTTCCGTTTCGCACGCTCTCACTCGCTTTTCTGATGGCTTTGTCGGCGACCCCCGCGCTCGCGGGCTGGTTGACCATCAAAAACGAGACCGAGCACGTCATCGTGATTCAAGAAGTCGGCGGCCCATTGAGCCGGCCGATCCGGGGGAAATGCGTGAAGTTGCAGCCGGGGGAAACCTACCGCGAGTACCAATTGCTCGCCGGGAGC
Source organism: Fimbriiglobus sp. (assembly GCA_031415915.1). Taxonomy (GTDB): domain Bacteria; phylum Planctomycetota; class Planctomycetia; order Gemmatales; family Gemmataceae; genus JALHQU01. The sequence goes on from JANOSQ010000165.1 coordinate 3,295, forward strand.
AAAACCATCGCGATTTCCGAACCGGACGCCCCGGCGACTTCGGTTCAAGACAAAATGACGTGGGCGAAGGACGACGCCAGCTACGCGGTCAAGTTGGACGGCAAGGCGATGAAACTCGTCGCTGCGGACGCGGTAAAAATCAAGAAGTGAGGGTGGCTCGGAATATCTTCCGACCCAAACGGATCACTAAGCCCTCCGTCACTGGAACCATCGCTTTGAAATCGGTCGGTTTTGTCCGTTCCGGCCCGTAATTGAATGCTCCTTCTTCGACCTTTTTCCTCGCCTCGCTATTGCTCTTGGCCAAGCCCGCGAGCACGATTACCTTCAACACACCCATTTGCCCATCAACGACCTCGGCGGCGGGGATAGTCACTTCCGGAATGTTCTCCGGATCGCCCTGCTCTTCGAACTGCTTCTTCCAATCGGCGAGCACCGCTTCGGCACCGGCGTCGCCGTGGAACCACTTGACGATCTCGGCGCCGAGCCGCTTTTTGGCTTCGTTCGGTTTGCCGACGAGAATCGCGGCGATTTCCCCTTCGCGCAAATCCGTCAGCAGCGTGAACCACTCCCGCATCAAGCCGTCGGGGATCCGCATCGTCTTGCCGAACTGCTCCATCGGCGCTTCGCCGACGCCGATGTAGTTTCCCAAGCTCTTGCCCATCTTCTTCTCGCCGTCGAGGCCGCGCAAGATCGGCAGCGTCATCGGCACCTGCGGCGCTTGCCCCGCGTCTTTTTGCAGATCGCGACCGACCATCAAGTTGAAGAGTTGCTCGGTGCCGCCGAGTTCGACGTCGGCGCGGATCTCGACGCTATCCCACCCTTGCATCAGCGGGTAGAGGCACTCGTGCAGGTAGATGGGCGTGCCCGATTTCACGCGGTTGGCGAAGTCTTCGCGCGCGAGTATTTGTTGCACCGTCGTCTTCGCCAGCAGTTGCAGCATCTCGTTGAAGCCGAACTCGCCGAACCAATCGCGGTTCGGCCGGATCTCGGCCTTCTCGATATCGACCACCTTGGCGATCTGGACCAAGTAGCTCTCGGCATTCTTCGCGATCTGCTCTTCGGTCAATCCGGCGCGCGAGGAATCGCGGCCCGAGGGATCGCCGACTTGGGCCGTCGCCGTGCCGATGATGAGCACCGCCGTGTGGCCGAGTTCTTGGAATTGTCGGAGCTTCCGCAACGGCACCGTGTGCCCGAGGTGAACATCGAAGCCGGTGGGGTCGATGCCGTACTTGACGCGCAGCGGTTTGCCGGAGGCGCGGCTGCGCTCCAGTTTTTGCTTGAGTTCGGCGACCGTTTCGACCTGCGCTGCCCCGTGCAACAGGATGGCGAGTTGATCATCGACGGGTGCGAATTCGGGCATGGCGAAACCTTCGTACTCGAGCATCGGAATCATTCTACAAGCCTCGCCCGTTAGGCCGACCCGCGAGCGAGAGCGCCGGATGCTGTTCGAGAATGGAATCGGCGTTTGCGTCGGGACACTCTGCCGCTGGCATTTGCAACCGGGCTGTCAGTAACGTTCTTCGCCAGAACGCTGGAGCAACCGCCCCGACGGGATAAACGCGATGCCAATCATCCCGATTCCGAAGTGCGAGAAGATGTAAAAGCTTCCTTCGGCAGATTGAAGCGACGCCGTCCCGTTATCCGCCGCCCCGTCAACCGTCTTATCTGTGCGCGATGTCCGACCGGGCGGGCGACTTTTCTTTTGCGAGTTTCGAGTGGAGACTTGCGTCGGGACGGTGCTAAGGTCAATCTAGGTGGACGGTGCGAAGATTTTCTCTCCGACTCTGGCCCGCCGGGCGTAGCATTCAATAGTCCCACTTCGAGGAGTCGCTTCCATGATCGTCGAACGCGCCGGCCGATTGGGGGCCTTCGCCCTCGCGGCAATCCTGAGCACCACCCCGGCCTTCGCGGCCGATATTCCGAAAACGGCCGAGACCATAACTTGGGAAACGGCCCGCATCACGTCGCCGCAATCGGTGGCGGAAATGAAAGCCCTCCAAACCCGCGTGAAGGATGTGAGCAAGCAAACGCTCCCCTCCACGGTCGGTTTACTGGTGGGCATCGGGGCGGGCAGCGGCGTGATCGTCTCCGAAGACGGCTTGGTGCTCACGGCCGCGCACGTCATCGGCAAGCCGCGCCAGCCGATCACCTTCGTGCTGTCGGACGGCACCTTCGTGAGGGGGGAATCGCTCGGCATCAACGCCGTCGCCGATAGCGGCATGGCCCGCATCACCGACGCCCCGCCGAAGAACGCCACGTGGCCCGGTGCGAAGGAAGGCAAATGGCCCGTCGCCGCGATGGGCAAATCGGCCGACTTGAAGCAGAATCAGTGGGTCGTCTCCCTCGGTCACCCCGGTGGCCCGAAGCAGGATCGCCCGCCGCCCGTCCGCACGGGCCGGGTGAACACCAAGAACGAAGACATGACCAAGAATCGCCTGCTCCTGACGGACTGCACGCTCGTCGGCGGGGACAGCGGCGGGCCGCTGTTCGACCTCGCCGGGAAGGTCATCGGCATCCACAGCCAAATCAACCCGTTCCTGCTCGAAGCCAACATGCACGTGCCGGTCGATAAATTCCGCAACGAGTGGGATCGCCTGCTCCGCGGGGATTCCATCGGCCAGAAATCCGACGCCGTCCTGGGCGTCAAATTCGACGACGCGACCAAGGGCGTGGCGACCGTCGCCGAGGTCGCCGATGCGAGTGCCGCCGCCAAAGCCGACCTCGCCGTCGGCGATGTGATCCTCAAGTTCAACGGTGTGGCAGTGAAGGCGCCGACCGACATCCCCGAAATGCTGTCGTCGTACGAACCGGGCGAAAAGGTGAAACTCGTGATCCGCCGCGAGAGCGAAACCCTGAGCGTCGAACTCAAACTCGGCGGCACCAAAAGCACGACCCGCCTCCGCCGCATGAGAGACTAGTGCTGCGGGCCGGAGCCGGACGCGTGAGCGACGTCCACGCGTCGAACGTCGCTCACG
>JANOSQ010000166.1:0-3914 GCA_031415915.1 Fimbriiglobus sp.
CAGGGTGTTGAAAAACTCGGGACGACCTGTTTTCGTGTGCCCTAATTGCGTTCAAGTTGGGTTTCGAGGCTCAAAACTGGCACCTGAGGCCTGTAATGGCTCCTCAAATTCAAACCTCCCAAGTTTTTCAACACCCTGCTAAGCCTTCGGTTCGTCGTCCATCGCGTTGCTATCCGCGCTTTCCCGCTTCGATTGCCACCAAGACCAACCGACGGCGAGCACCGCGATCAGGGCGATGCCGCCGCCGACCATGCCATCCCCGGTGCCGTCCTTGACGTTGTGGACGATCACGAGCGGTAGGGCCAGCAAGCTGACCATGTTCATCACTTTGATGAGTGGGTTAATCGCCGGCCCGGCCGTGTCTTTGAGCGGGTCGCCGACGGTATCGCCGGTGACGCTCGCCTTGTGCTTGTCCGATCCTTTGCCCGAATCCTTGGTGCGCGGTTCGTCTTCCACCATCTTCTTGGCGTTGTCCCACGCTCCGCCGGCGTTCGACATGAACACGGCGAGCAATTGACCCGAGACGATCATCCCCGCGAGGAAGCCGCCGAGGGCGAACGGCCCGAGGAGGAAACCGACGATCAACGGGGTGCCGATAGCCAAGAGTCCCGGCCCGATCAATTCCTTCTGCGCCGTGCCCGTGCAGATATCGACGACGCGGCTGTAGTCGGGTCGCTTCCGCCCTTCCCAAATGTCCTTGTCGCGGAATTGCTTGCGGCACTCGTTGACGATGAGGAACGCCGCCCGGCCGACGGCGCGGATCGTCATGCTGCTGAACAGGAAGGGCACGGCGGCGCCGAGCAACATCCCGATGAAGACGTACGGGTCGGCGACGGTGAGGTTCGCCGAGCCGCGCTTGAAGTCCTCGACCGTGAGCTGGCCGATCTTTTCTTCCGCCCCGGTCACGAGCACGGCGATGAAACTGGCGAACAGCGAGACCGCCGCGATCACCGCCGAGCCGATGGCGATCCCCTTGGTGATGGCTTTGGTGGTGTTCCCGACGGCGTCGAGGTCGGAGAGCGTCTTCCGCATCGTCTTCAGTTCGTCGGGCGGGATGTAATCCGGATCGGCGGGGGCGAGTTCCTTCGCGTTCGCATCGCGGTTGAACGCCATTTCGCCGATGCCGTTGGCGTTGTCGGCGATGGGGCCGAAGACATCCATGCTGATCGTGTCGCCCGTGAGCGTGAGCATGCCGATGCCGCAGAGCGCGACGCCGTAGGCGATGAAGAGCAAGTTGCCGGTGTCGGCGTAGACCATGACCGAGGCGAGGATCGCGGTGGCGATGATGAGCGCGGCCCAAACGGCGCTCTCGAGCCCCAAGGCCAACCCCGAGATGATGTTCGTCGCGTGGCCGGTCTTGCTCGCCTTCACCACTTCCTTGACGGGGTTGTAATCGGTGCTCGTCCAATATTCGGTGCAGCGGTTGAGCGCGACGGCGAGCAAGATGCCGATGAAGCAGCAGATCGCCGCGGAGAGATCGAGGCCCTCTTTGAGCGGGGTGTAGTGCGTCTGCGCGAGGACGACCACAGTGCGGGGCACCCCGGTGTCGGTCGATTTCGCCCCGAGCGGGTGGGATGTCACTTGCGAGCGCGCGATCGCTTCTTGCTCGGCTTCGCCCAATGCTTTCCAGCTCTTTTGGACTTCAAACCGCGCCGCGTTCAACGCCGATTCGTTCTGCGCACGGAACGCGGCATCGGGCCGGCCAGTCGGATCGACGCGGATGCCGGAGATCGGAGCGAGCTTGAGTTGCTCGCGGAAGGCGGGTTCGGCGTACATGCCGCGGTCGATGGCGACGCCGACGATGTACGGGGCGTCGTAGCGGAGGAAGATCGCCCCGACCGCCATGAAGCCGACGATGCTGATGAGCGCCGAGCGCCAGAAACCCATGTTGATCGACCGCATCGCCGTCGTCGCATTCCCGGTCGTGATCCCCCGGCCGACGAGCGCCGTACTGATCAAACTGCTGATGACGCCGACCGCCATGACGAGCACGGGGAAGATCATGCCGCGGTAACCGAGCGCGGCGTAGCCGAGGATCACCGCGGCGACCATGGTGACGGCGTAGCTCTCGAATACGTCGGCGGCCATGCCCGCGCAGTCGCCGACGTTATCGCCGACGTTGTCGGCGATGGTCGCGGCGTTGCGGGGGTCGTCCTCGGCGATGTCGGCTTCGATCTTCCCGACGAGGTCGGCCCCGACGTCGGCGGCTTTGGTGTAGATGCCGCCGCCCACGCGCATGAAGAGCGCGAGCAGCGAACCGCCGAAGCCGAAGCCGAGGAGGGTTTCGTAGGCGAGCTCCCCGAAAATGAGCAGGATCAAGGTGCCGCCGAACAGGCCCAGGCCGCACGTGAACATGCCGGTGACGGTGCCGGTGCGGTACGCCAGCCGCATCGCTTCGCCGAAGCTCCGCTTGGCGGCCGCGGCCACGCGGACGTTCCCGGCCGTCGCCAGGCGCATGCCGATGAAACCGACCGACGCGCTGAAGAGGGCGCCCATGAGGAACGCGATCCCGCGGCCGACGGTCACGGCGATCCGCTCGGCGCGGGTTTCGTGGATATCCCCGAGTTGCCACGGCCACTTGGCGAGGATGATCAATACGGTCAACACGACGACCAGCACGGCCACCACGGTGAACTGCCGGCGGAGGTAGGCATCGGCCCCTTCGCGGACGGCCTTCGACACGGCCTGCATCGCCGCGGTGCCGGCGTCCGCCGCATAAACCTGCTTGGAGAGAACGTAGGCGTAGACGAGCCCGACGAGGGAAATGAGGAGCGCGACGATCAAGCCGATTTTCTCGATGCCGCGATACGAGCCGCTGAGGAACTCGAAGGGCGTCCACCCGAACAGGGTTTGCCCCGGGGCGGGGCCGGCGCCGATCAGGCCGAGGGCCGCCACCGCAAAGAGGGCCGGAATCAGGGGGAAATGGCGTTTCTTGAGCTTCGATTTCGGGGTCAGGGGTCGTTTGGGTTGCATGGTATCCACTGTTCGGGAGAGGAACGGTTTCGGGGGCGGCACACGGTAAACCGTCGCGCGCGTCCTGCAAACGAAAACGTCAAGATAGACCAACGCTCCGGGAGAGTCTACAGTGGAGTGGCGTGCCCGTGTGTATTCCCATTCCTTGGAAAATCGACCATGAACCCTCTCCGACTCGCGGTCGGGCTGATCGCCCTCGGCGCCGGCTTGCTCTTCGCGGCGCCCGTGCCCAAAGACACCGACGAACCGGTCGTCGATCGCAAGAAGTACCTGCCGAACCGCGTCTACCAACCGCGGGCCGGAAAGGTGATCGGCGTCGCCGTGAGCGATGTCGCCGGCATGATGGGCCGGGAGGGCCGGAGCAGCCAAGCCGACGCCCTGGGCTTTTCGAGCGACGGCGGCAGCTACAACTGGATGTACGTCCCCATGGACGACATGCCGCAGATCACGAACTTGAACGTCCGGGTCGGCGCGAAGGGCGAGGAGACGATCCAATTCGCCAAGCTCGGTATGGCGACCCTCAAGCGGATCGAACCGTGGGGGGTGAAGTCCGCGTACACGCTCGTCGAAGTGGAAGTGAACAACGGCAAAGGCGCCCCGGCCGACGAGGCGTTCGTCGCCAGCAAAATGGCGGTCGTCGACGGCAGCAAGGCGTTCCCGATCAAAGTGGACGATTGCGTCGCCAAGGCCAAAGCCCTGTACGCCGGCTATCGCAAAGACAACACCAAGGCGTTCGACGAAGCTATGGCGAAGGCGGGGAAAGACGCCCTCGCCGAGAAGAAAGCGACCGGGCCGCGCGAGGCCGCCGAGTTGATGCACGTCACTTGGCTGACGAAAGAGAATCGGCTCGTGGTGACCTTCCAAACGACGCTCACCGACGGCGCCTACCAGCTCAGCGGTGGCGGCGCGAATCTGGACGGGCTCGAACTGGTGCCGGAAGC